>CAYPGZ010000053.1:0-13608 GCA_964410335.1 uncultured Flavobacteriaceae bacterium
AAAATTTCATCCTTCGTAGTTCAAAGTCGGGTGGTTGTCAAGGTGATTTTTTTTGGTTTGGTGTCGTCTTTTAAGCTGCCGCATAACTTGTTTATATACGCAGTTTTTTACCGCTTATTTCCCCAATTCGGGTGGCTATGCGCAGTTTTTAATGTTTTTAGTTAACCCTGATTTTTGGTCAAAATCCACGCTTTTAATGGGAAAATATGCCCAAATATATTAAAAAAAACTTAAAGCCCATCAAAAGGATTTCTGATTTTTTGGATGCTCGCCTCGCTCACGTGCGTGTAAATCATGGTCGTCTTTGGGCTGTTGTGCCCCAAAATAAATTGAATGTAACGTAAATCCGTGCCGTTTTCCAGCAAATGGGTCGCAAACGAATGGCGCAAAGTGTGCAACGTGACCCGTTTTTTCACTCCCGCCTTTTTCACTGCTTTTCCCAATACGATCCGCGCACTGGAACTGGTGTATTTCCCGCCATTTTGCCCTTCGAACAAATAGGTCTTCGGCCGGTAGCATTGATAATAATCGCGCAAAAGCTCCAAAAAATGTGGCGACAACAAACTGCATCGGTCCTTTTTGCCCTTCGCGCTCTTGATGTTTATCATCATCCGCCCACTGTCGATGTCTGTTACCTTCATGTTCAAAGCCTCGCCAATCCTTAGCCCCGCCGAATAAATCAAGCTCAACAAAGTCCGGTGTTTCAGGTTCCCCGTGGAATCCAAAATCTGCTTTACCTCCTCCAAACTCAAGATCTCCGGAAGGCGTTTTGCCCTTTTTGGACGCTCCAGGTCCAACTCTTCCACACTTACTCCTTTATAAGTAAGGTATTTTTTGATGCCGTTGATGCACTGGTTTTGGTAGGAAATCGACTTGCCCGGCTCCACGATATGTTCGTAATTGAAACTTTCAATCAAATTCTTGTCAATCGCCACCAACTTTTTGGATTTCATGTAGCGCAAAAAAACCGCCGTTACCTCCACATAGGTTTTTACCGTGTTCCCGCTCAAGCGTTTTTCCGTCATCCACTTCCCAAAACGCGACAATTCCTTGTTTTCCCCCTTGTCGAGCTCCGGTAGGGAAATCCCTTTCCTTGCCGATGGATGTTTTGCTGAAGTTTTGACGGGATTTTCCGACAGTGCAGAATAATCCACATACCAGTTTTTTTTTCGTAGATGCTGAAAGAGTTTTTGCTGGTTTTCGGCTGTCCTCGGTGCATAAAATATCCGGTGGGTTTGGCTCCACCGCACAAAAGCAAGCTTCATCAGATGCTGTTTTATTTCCCGGTCATACGGAAAACCGATGCCAATCTGTTCTTGGCCCCTGTGCTGCAAAGGACTTAGGTTTATCTTTTTCATAAGTAGGTGTTTTTTCGATTACTGGCCACTGACCATCCAAACATATAAATAATCTTCCCACCGCCCGGTCAATAACCGATTATAAATGAATATATCCGTTAGAAACGAATAGCGTATATTTGTTGTTACAAAAGGAAAACCTTGAAAAGGAAGTGCAAAATATGCGGAAAAACCCTGCACGGAAGATCCGATAAAACCTTCTGTTCCGTAAGCTGCAAAAACGAATATCACAAGCAGCTGCGCAACACCACAAAACAGGCCGCCTTCCAAATCAACGGTTACCTGAAAAGGAACTACGCAATCCTCCTGGAAATGCTGGATGGGAACAAATCCCAAACAAAAGTTTACCGCAACCTATTGGAAAAGAAAAAATTCCGGTTCAAATACCACACCCATTTTCACATCAACAGCAAAAACAAAACCTTCTTTTATGTTTATGACCTGGCCTGGATGGAATTTTCCGACGATGAGGTTTTGGTGGTCCGGAAAAGGGGGTAACTTATTGGTTTATTACCCGAAAAAAAAATGAAGGGATTATCAAAGGTATAAAATTCAACGCCTTAGTCGTCTTTGCCATACTGGTATTTTTTTGGGGTAACCCCGTAATGTTTTTTAAACAAACGGCTGAAATGGCTTAAGTTGGAAAATCCCAGTTCATATCCGGTTTCAGAAACAGATAAACCGGCCTGCTTCAAAAGGAAAGCCGCCTCTTTAATTCGGGTTTTTTGGAAGTAGCTATAAATGCTATCCCCAAAAGTTTGTTTGAAAAGCTGCTTCAATTTGGTTTGGCTCATTGCTGCTGTTTGAGCCAGTTGGCTTAATACCGGCGGCGTACTTAAATCCTTTAATATTTCGTTGCGGACCATCAACAGCTTTTCGGCATCTGCACTGTTGATGTTTTTATACTTCGCATTTTCTCGTTTTGAAAGCTTGCTGAAAAGCAAGTATAGAAGTTCCTGCGCCTTTATGTGCATATAAAAAGGGCTCAAAATATCGTTCATCCTGGTATAAACAATATTTTTCAGGAGCAATTTTGTTTCTGCATCCATACTTTCAAAAAATAAAAATGAAGACTCATTGGTGATGATGGTTTTGAGCGCCCCTCTTAACCTGTGAAGGGACAAAAGCGATTTGAGTTTAGTAGCCGTAATTCCCACCACTATATACTGAATAGGGGTATGGGCAGGAAACCGAATACTGGAACGCAAGTCGTTGGTGGTCACCTGTATTGCAGAATCATTATTTCGAGAAAAGGGGACGCGGTCTTCTCTGTTATATTTTAATTCGACTGCTTGTTCATTATTGTAAAAGAAAATACTGCGCAAATCATTTTTTTCAATCGCCGGGTTGCGTTTAATAATCAAATCTTCCTGCAGGGTATAAGAGTGTATCAATAATCTAAAATCATTGCTGAAGGATATTTTCCGCACATATCCTTCCCCCATTTTTTTGGGTATTTCTATAAAATCATTTTCAATGGGAGCGCCTATTTGCCTGGCGAACTCCGTGATAAAATCAAAATGTCGTGAAGCCGTAAACTCGAAAGTCATCATTTGCTAAATATGCGGTGAGAGGAATAAAACGACATTATTTTCTATTTAATTGCCCTACCCTGCTTCAGGCTCTTTGCTGAAAACAACCAAAATAGGGTGTTGTGGTGATTTTGGTCATTCTTTACATTTTTTTGATCGGTATGGGGGATAGCTTTGTAGATACATTTGTACCATAAAACAAAAGATTTTTTAATGATAAAAAATACCATCATGAAAGAAATAAAGAAGTTAAATGGGAGAGGGGCAATAAAGAATAAGTTTTATGTCAATAAATTATATAAGGGGACATTACTGATTCCCGATATAAGTGGGTTCACAAAATTCGTGCGTACTACGGATTTGATTACCGGAAAGAACATCACCTCCCGATTGCTGTCTGCAATAATCAAGAGTAATTATCTCGGGCTCCGGGTGTCCGAAATTGAAGGCGATGCCATCCTGTTTTATACATATCAAACAAAATTATCGGTAAAGGAAATATTAAGCCAATATGAGGTTATGCTAGAAAGTTTTAACCAGGAACTTGCCCTTTTGAGTGAGGAACTGGGCAGGAAAATAGAACTGACTTTGAAATTAATAGCTCATTACGGAAAACTGGCCTATTACAAAATCGGGAGGTTTCATAAACTGTATGGGGAAACGGTGATTGAAGCACACAGGCTCCTGAAAAATCCCATCAATAGCAATACCTATGTGTTGATCACGGATGATCTTCTTGAAAAAGATGAATGTGAGAAAAGAATAAAAAACTCACCTTTTAAAGCCAATCGAAAAAACAATTTGTATGCAGACCTCAGAAATATTTGGATTACTTTTTTTGATTATGAAAGGAAAAATTTGTACAAAATCGCTTCCTAATCGAAAGACAAGAATCCACAGTTCTAAGCTTAGATTTTGATCATTTCTTCCTTTTTTTTGATAACTGGCAAACGAATGCCTGTAAATAAATTTGCACCTGTGTTTAAAATCAAAAAACTTAAAATCATGACAGGTAAAACAAAATGGGCAATAGACCCAATGCACTCAGAAGTGCAGTTCAAAATCAAACATTTGGTCATTTCAACAGTTACAGGTTCGTTCAAAAAATTTGAAGGAACCATTGTCCGCAATGGGGAAGATTTTACTGGCGCGGATGTGAATTTTGAAATTGATGTGGCTAGCATTGACACCAATCAGCCGAAACGCGATGAGCATTTAAAAAGCAGGGATTTTTTTGATGTGGAAACTTATCCCAAAATTAGTTTTACTTCCACCTCCTTTTTAAAATCGGGTGAAGATTATAAAATCATCGGAAATTTGACTATAAGAAATATTACCAAAACCATTGAGTTGGATGTCGAATACGGTGGTTTTCAAAAAGATATAGAAGGCAATATGAAGCACGGTTTTGAAGTTACGGGAAAAATCAAACGGAAAGAATTTGATATGAACTTTAATGCCTTAACTGAAACCGGTGGATTGACCTTGGGGGAAGAGGTTAAGTTAATTGCCAATATTCAAGTGGCAAATCACCAAACAGAGCTGGGATAAACTCCTTTTGTAAACCATTCTGGATTAAAAAAACCAAGGTTGTAAACCAAATTCGCTTACTGTCTTGGTTTTTTTTGTTATTTAAATAAAGGGGTTTTCTTTCAAAAATTTCTTGAATTTCCATCGGCTCCCTTTTCACCAATTTCTTCTAAAATATCCTTTAAAAAAAGAAATATTAGATTTTGGTCATTTCATTCCTTTTTTTGATCGTAATGTAGGGTCTCCTTGTGGATACATTTGTACTATAAAATCAAAACCAAAAAATCATTACTGATGAAAACATCAAATTCATATTTCAGAAAAGTGATGTTCATGGCCTTTCTCATAATGTCTGCCCTGAGGTTATACGGCCAGGATAACAGGGAAAGTGAATCTATGGAAGTCCACTTGGATACGGTTACCTTAGAAGGTGATTATGTTTCCTTCAAGAAAATGGTTTCCGTTATTGTCGCAAAACAAGATTTTAAATATCGCAAAGCGCTAAGAAGGGCAAAGGCTTCAAAGAAGCAATATGTGTTTTCCGACCTGACCATTTCGGAAGTAGAAATCTTGAAACATTTAAAAAAAGCCGCTCGTAAATCGGAGTCTCCCCAAGCATTTAAAACTTACTTTTATGATAAGGAGTTCTATTTCATCGAAGTGCTCGATAACAAAACCATGGCCACTCTGTATTCAAAAATACGGGCCACAACCCTCAAGGGGTATTTGGAGGAACTGGATGCTTTTTTTGGCTGAAAAACCAAAGGCAGGAGCGCAATAAGAGAGATGATTCCTTCTCATAGTAGGTAAAAAATTAGATTTTGATCATTTATTAAAACTTAATGGTTAGTACTCAGTTTTTATACCGGCCTACTTTTGTCTTGTCAAAAACAATAAATAAGAACATTAACA
Source organism: uncultured Flavobacteriaceae bacterium (assembly GCA_964410335.1). Lineage (GTDB taxonomy): Bacteria > Bacteroidota > Bacteroidia > Flavobacteriales > Flavobacteriaceae > DASSWG01. The sequence goes on from CAYPGZ010000053.1 coordinate 5,333, forward strand.
ATAAAAATAAGAAAATGAAATCACACAGTTTAAAAACAAAAGGTATTTTCCAAAGTGCCTTAGTCTTGTTGGCCTTAATTGCAATAGCAACCATGGTTTTTGCCTTCACCTCAGAAGAGAAAAACCCTGCTACGGAAAACACCGCGGCTTTAGCTATGCCTGTAGAAGTGTCAACCCCCGTCTATGAAACCATAACGGAATGGGATGAATATACGGGACGTTTTGAAGCAAGCAATCGCGTAGAGGTCAGGGCACGGGTTAGCGGATTTCTTGAAAGCGTCAATTTTGTAGATGGTCAAATGGTTGAAAAAGGTGAAGTGCTTTTTACCTTGGATGACAGACCCTATAAAATTGCCCTGGATCAAGCAAGCGCAGATTACCGACAAGCCAGGGCTTCCCTCATCACGGCCCGGGACAATTTTGCGCGGGTGGAATTACTGCATGAATCTGGAGCCGTTTCAAGGGAGGAATATGACCAACGAAAACAGGCCTTGGAATTTGCCAAAGCAAGTCTTCGTTTGTCGCAAGCTAAAGTTGACGATGCAAAATTAAACCTGGAATTCACCAAAGTTGTTGCCCCCATATCAGGCCTGGTAAGCAGGAATAATGTAGATCCAGGTAATTTAATTGATGGAGGGTCGCCAAATTCGACTTTGTTGACCACCATTGTAGATACCAGTCCCATCCATTTTTATTTCACCAGTAGCGAATCCGACTATTTAAGATATGTGCGTTTAGCGAGAAAAGGGGAGCGGAGAGCAGTGCGTTCTTCGGATATCCCGGTTTTTATCAAACTACAGGACGAAGAAGACTTCGTTCATGAGGGAATAATAAATTTTGTGGATAATGAAATAGATATGAACACCGGAACCATTGAACACCGTGCAATACTTGCAAACCACAACCATCTACTGGAACCGGGAATGTTTGGAAAAGTGAAGCTGCAAGGAAGCGCGGAGTATGAGGCTATTATGATTCCTGATGATATTATAGGCACTAATCAGTCTTTGCGGTATGTTTATGTTTTAGGGGAAGACAATATTGTGACAGTCAGGAATGTAAGTCTGGGCCCCCTGCATTCCAATGGTTTAAGGATTGTTAGGGATGGATTATCCCAAAAAGATAAGTTGATCATAAATAACATTCAAAAAATAAGACCGGGAATTGCCGTAGCCCCTACAGAAACTTCTTTAGAAGGATATAAATCCGGCGAATTGGCTCTCGCAAAGGAGCAGTAGAAAAAAATTAAGTAAACATAAAATAGCGATTACCTGAGTTGCTCTTTTCAATCCTTCAAGGAAACAAAAAGGGCAGCAAGGACTTCTTATTCAAAAATTTAAAAACATGAAATTCAGTCACATTTTTATAAAACGCCCCATTTTCGCAGCAGTCTTGAGCGTGTTGATTCTTATTGTGGGTGGTTTGGCCTATGTGTCGCTCCCGGTCTCACAGTTCCCGGAAGTTGCTCCTCCAACGGTCGAGGTAGTGGCGATGTATCCGGGAGCAAACGCCAAAACCCTTTCGGAAACAGTGGCTTCACCCCTCGAAAAAGAAATCAATGGCGTTGAGGATATGATTTATATGACCTCCCAATCTTCTGCCGATGGCCGGGTGGTGATTCAAATAGCTTTTGAATTGGGAACCGATCTTGATAGGGCCCAGGTCCAGGTGCAGAATAGAGTTGCGATTGCAGAACCCCGATTACCCGAACCCACCCGTCGCCTGGGAATCACCACCAAAAAGATATCACCCAATATGTTGATGGTGATAAATTTGGTTTCTCCCAATAAAACTTATGACCAGACTTATATGGGAAATTATGCAGCCCTTCAAGTGAAAGACAAACTGGCGCGAATTAAAGGTATTGGGGATGTACAGATTTTTGGAGCTGCAGAATATGCCATGCGCATATGGCTGGATCCAGGTAAAATAGCCAGTATGGATTTGACGGCAGGAGAGGTTGTTGCTGCACTTCGTTCACAAAATATTCAAATTGCGAGTGGTACGCTGAATACTTTGCCCTCCGGAAAGCAATCCGCTTTCGAAATCAACATTCAGACACAAGGGAAATTAATAACAACACAACAGTTTGAAAATGTAATTATTAAATCTGATGAGGAGGGAAGAATAGTACGCCTGAAAGATGTCGGACGTGTGGAGTTGGGAGCACAAAATTATGCGACAAAAGGTTATTTGGGAAAAAAACCCTCCATCGCTATCCCTATTTTTCAACAGCCCGGGGGGAATGCTCTTGAAACTGCATCGGAAATTAAAGCTACCATGCAGGAGCTTTCTAAAGAATTTCCGAAAGACCTGGAATACAGAATAGCTTATAATCCTACTGAATTTATTCAAAAGTCTGTAGATGAGGTTTATTATACCATTTTTGAAGCCATAATATTGGTTGTCCTGGTAATTTTGCTGTTTCTCCAATCATGGAGAGCGGCCATTATCCCTATTTTGGCCATTCCTATTTCCCTCATCGGAACTTTTGCAGTGATGCAGGCCATCGGCTTTTCCCTTAACAACCTTACTCTATTCGGACTTGTTTTGGCCATTGGCATTGTGGTGGACGACGCAATTGTAGTCGTGGAAAATATGGAACGCTATTTATCCAAAGGATTTTCTCCAAAAGAAGCAGCACTAAAGACTATGGACGAAGTTGGGGGGGCGTTGGTGGCTATTGGGCTGGTGTTGATTGCAGTATTTATACCCACTGCTTTTTTGGATGGGATTTCAGGTCAATTCTATAAACAATTCGGTTTGACAATAGCTGTAGCCACCACTATTTCTGTTTTTGTTTCCTTGACATTAAGTCCGGCCATGGCCTCGTTGTTGATGAAGCACAAAGGGAATTATCCTGACAAAAAAACACCAATACTCCTCCAGCCTTTTACTTTTATTGGAAAGAGCTTTAATGGTCTCATGGAAAAAATTTCTAATAGTTATGGGAGGACAATCCAAAAAATAGTGAGGAAAGCCCTTGTGGTTTTGTTTATTTACGGAGGGCTGATAGCCCTAACAAGTTTCGAATTTAACAGGATTGCCAAGGGTTTTATTCCCGCAATGGATCAACAATATTTTATCACTTTGGTGCAATTGCCCCCCGGTTCTTCCTTAACCCGAACCGATGAAGTGGTGAAAAAAGTTTTGGATAAATCATTGGGGATTGATGGAGTGGAAACGGCTGTGGTCTTTACAGGATTTGATGCAGCCTCCTTTACCAATGCTTCAAATGCAGCCGTGGCTTTTTTGACCCTGGAGGATTTTGAACTTCGGGAAAAGAAAGGACTGGATTATCATGAACTGCTGGGAACTATCAATGCAAAAATGGCTCAAATTGACGATGCTATAGTATTTGCAATTCCCCCACCCTCAATTCAAGGTATAGGAAATGCCGGGGGGTTCAGGATGATGGTGCAAGACAGGGCAAATTTGGGAACGGATGAGTTGTTGAAAGCCACCAATAACTTGGCAGCTGCGGCCAATGCAGATCCCGCGCTAAGTAGTGTTTTTACCTTTTTCAACAATCAAACACCTCAACTTTATCTGAATATAGATAGGGATAAAGCAGAAAAATTAGGAGTGGATATAGGCAAAGTGTTTCAATCCTTGGAAATTTATATGGGCTCTGCATTTGTAAATGAATTTAATTATTTAGGCAGGACATTCCAGGTAACGGCACAGGCTGACGCTCCTCACCGTTTGACCCCGGATGATATCAGCCGGATAGAAATCAGGAATGATAAAGGCAAAATGGTTCCGCTTGGCTCCATAACGCAACAGCAGGATATCGCCGGGCCATCACGAATCCCGAGGTTTAACTTATATCCTGCAATCTCCTTAAATGGCAATACAGCTCCAGGCTACAGTTCGGGAGAAAGCATAGAAAGAATGGAACAACTGGCGGCCGAGATACTCCCGCAAGGAATTTCCTTTGAATGGACAGAGATGGCTTATCAGGAAAAACAAACAGGAAGTACGGCAGGTATTGCGTTTTTACTGGCGGTAGTTTTTGTTTTCCTTTTATTGGCAGCCCAATTTGAAAGCCTAATCCTTCCATTAGCCGTAATTTTTATTGTCCCAATGGTGTTGTTATCGGCTATGATTGGGATTGATTTAGCAGGTTTGGATAATAACCTCATGGTGCAAATAGGACTCATTGTCTTGGTGGGACTGGCCAGCAAAAATGCTATTTTAATTGTAGAATTTGCCAAACAACTGGAAGATCAGGGCAGGGATTTGAAAACTGCAGTGATAGAAGCTTCGAAACTCAGGCTACGTCCTATTTTGATGACCGCAATGGCTTTTATTCTGGGTGTCGTTCCCCTGGCAATTGCAACAGGTGCAGGATCGGAACTCCGTGTCTCACTGGGAATTGCCGTATTTAGCGGAATGCTGGGCGTAACCATCTTCGGAATTTTCCTCACCCCGGTATTTTATTATTTGGGGAGGAAATGGACTACAAAATCATCAAATGACACTACCCGAAATTTGCTTTCAAAGCCGGAAAACCTGAAATAATCTAAATTCTAAAAAAAATGAAAAATATAATTTTTACCACACTAATTTTTGGGCTCTTGGTATCCTGTGGTATCACCAAACGGGACTATAAGGTGCAAAATGATGTAAAAATCCAGGAAAATCTTACTCTTGCAGATACTTCAAACCCCAACTTTTCAGCCTCAGAAACAGTTCAAAAATGGTGGTCAGAATTTAATGACCCTGTTTTGGATACCCTAATCAACAAAGCTAGGCAGCACAATTTGGATATAAATGCTGCGGTTGCAAATTTTTATGCTTCAAGGGCCTTTTTGAAAGAAACAAAATTCGATAGAATTCCGACGGTTACTGCCAATGCCGGCTATACCAGGACACGTTCGGGGGAAAATGTATTTGCCCCGGGCACCAATCCTACCTACAGTACATACAGCGGTAGTTTTGATGCGGTTTGGGAAACAGACCTTTTCGGGAGGGTTTCCAATAAGATTAAGGGAGCTTATGCAAACAAACAATTGGCATTGGCCGATATGCAGGCCATTTACGTACGTATTTTTGCAGAAGTTGCCAATAATTATATGGAATTAAGGGGCACCCAATATCTATTGGACATTGCAAAACAAAATTTAGAAGGTCAACAAGAAACCTACAATTTAACGCTGCGTTTATCTAATGCGGGAACAAGCAATCAACTGGATGTTTCCAGGGCATTGGCACAACTGGAAAATACCCGTGCTTCCATTCCTCCCCTTGAAGCACGACTGGAAGCACTAAAAAATAGTATAAGTGTACTAATTGGGGAAGTACCGGGAAATCTGGATCCCAAATTACTAAATACCCAAGCCTTGCCAAGCCTACCTTCTTCGGTTGCCCTGGGGGGGATGAAAGAATTATTAAGCCGTCGTCCCGATGTTCGCAGGGCAGAGGCCCAACTACAGGCTCAAATTGCTAAATACAACCTCTCAGTTGCCGAACTCTATCCTAAAATACAGTTTGGAGGTTCGATTGGTTTTTCTGCAGTTGATTTTGCAAATATTGGAAGCAAAGAATCCTTTACATGGAGTATCATGCCAAGTATAAGTTGGGCTGCCTTTAATTTGGGAAGGGTCAGGCAACAGATAGATAAGGAAGATGCCTTAACACTGGCGGCTTTAAATAAATACGAAAAGACAATATTGAGAAGTTTGGAAGAGATTAAAACAGCTTTAAGTAATTTTACCCATGAATTACAGCGAAGGGATATTTTAAAAATCTCAGCGGCCGCCAGTGCAGAAGCTGCAAAATTGGCCGAACAACGATACCGTGTAGGGCTGGATAGCTTTATTGATTATTTAAGTGCCGAAAATGCCTTGTTGCAAGCCGAGAACTTGCTGGCAAAAAGCGAGATTTCTTCAGCAACCTCATTAATTGCAATTTATAAAGCATTGGGCGGAGGTTGGGAAATTGTTTCAGGAAATGAACTCAACCGTAAATTTGATGAAATGAAATTGGCAGGGAAACAATTTGAGGTAGGATTCAATTGACAGCGGTAGCCCTTTATAAGGCATAAACAAAGGAATTAAATCATATGAAATAAAATTTAGTACACGACAAAAATGTTTTTCATGGGTTGCCGGTAAATTGGTTTCGCCCCAAACCCTAAAGAGAGTCCAATTTTCCTCGATTTCGCCCTTTAGGGACGGGACAAAAAATCGAGGAAAATCCGTCATTTTGATTTTTTGTCGTGTACTAAAGAAATAAAATTAAAATCCAAATATTTTAATACTTTTATAGAATGACAAAAACTGAAATTCCTGTTTTTGATACTAGTAACGATTTTCATGAAGCGATAGGTTTTCCCCATAGAAGCCATATTCCCAATTTTGATATATACGCAATTGAAAATCTCGAACCCACTGCCCGAAGGTGTATGCCGCCCTATCGGCAAGGGTTTTATTATATTGGATTACTGAGTTATGTGGGGGAAAGCAAACTGAATATTAACACGGATAATCTTTCCAAAGAAGAACTAAGCCTGTGGTTTGTTGTTCCGGGACAGATATTTTCCTGGGTCCGGGACGAAAAAATGGCCGGCTATGGCATTATGTTTAAAAAAGAATTTTTGTCACACACGGCCCCCAATTTAATCGAGGATTTTCCTTTCTTAAAAATGTCCGAGAAAAAAGTATTAAAGCCAACAAAAGAAGAACATGATTCGTTGCTTTTTGATGCCCAACGGATGAATTCTGTCTTTGAAAACCCACACCCATACCAAGAAAAAATGCTTGAGGGAATGTTGGTGTCATTTTTATATTTCTGCAAAGCTGTGCACGAGCGCCATAAATCAACCGAAAATCACTTGACACGCGCTCAGATGATTACACAACAATTTGAAATCCTGGTTGATAAAATGTATGTAGATACCAAAAGCGTGGGGGATTATGCCGATGAGCTTAATATCACCCCAAATTATCTCACCACTACTATTAAAAAACTTACAGGAAAAAGTGCAAAAGATATAATCCAACAAAGGCTGCTCACTGAAAGTAAAAGTATGTTGCGGTTTTCTGGCTTGGATATTGCAGAAATTGCCTATAGGTTGAATTTTCAAGAACCAACTCATTTTACGAGGTTTTTTAAAAAGTTGAGTGGCACGACTCCAAATAAGTTTCGTCAAATGGGAAAATAAAAAACATTATTTATGCCAGTTATAATTAGATATTGGTTCTCCGTTTGAAATTGGTTTTGTTAAGTTTGTCGTATAAATGGTTAATGTCATGAAAAATAATAGATTAGCACTTGTTACAGAGTCAGGAAATGAGCTGGGAAACACCCTCGCTCATATTCTATTGAAATATAATTATAATGTAATCCTTGCTGCCGGTAAAAATTGCTATGAAGCTTTATCTCAGGATGGTGGGGCTTTGCAAAAATATAAGTTATTGGAAGTTGATTTTACCTCCCGGAAAAGTGTGATGGAATTAAAATCATTTATTGCATCAGGATATGGAAAGTTGGATTTATTGATTAATAATGCTGAAATAGCAAATGGTTTTGGTCATAAAATAGATCAAATAAACCTCGATGAGGTAAAGGAGGTTTTTGAAATAAATCTTTTTGCCGTTATAAGAATGATACAAATTATGAAACCTTTACTTGAAAAAAGTAACGACCCCAGTATCATTAATATAACCAGTTCCCTTGGGGATATTAGCAACATGAAGGATGAAAACTTCTGCTATGCCAATTACTGCATGACGGCCTATGCCACTTCCAAAGCTGCGTTGAATATGTACACCCACTTGCAATGCAGGGAATTTAAACCATCAAAAATCAATATTCACAGTTTCGATCCTATTGCACTAAAAAACTGCACACATAATTCGGTCGTTATCAAAGAAGATGTAAAAGATGAATTCATAGCGCTGATAAAAAAAGATCAACCTAATACTGTATTTTAGGTTTGCTTTTATTTAAAAATTGATTCTCCTTTCAAAAAAAGAAAAAATTCAAAAAGAAAGGGTATAAGCCATGTTCCTTTGTTTGTTGGAGATAGCCACATGAATTGGTTTTATCAAAAAAACACTATATTTGTAGAGTGATGAAAAGGCTATTTCAAAAATCGGCTGCGTTAACAATGGCACTTCTGGTGCTGTTTTCCACCATGTCTTTTGCCGTGAACAAACATTTTTGCGGTAAGGTGTTGGTGGAGAAATCGGTTTTTGCAAAATCCAAATCCTGCTGTGCCGGGATGCATGATTCCACTGCGGATCCTTCTGAAAAAAATCAGTGTTGCA
>CAYPGZ010000054.1:0-9053 GCA_964410335.1 uncultured Flavobacteriaceae bacterium
GAAAAACTCGTGGAAGTGTGCCGAATGCGCAATATTCCGATGATTGTTTTTATCAATAAACTCGACCGCGAAGGAAAGGATGCTTTTGATTTGTTGGATGAAATCGAGCAAAAATTAAAACTGCGCGTCACCCCGTTGAGTCTTCCCATTGGAATGGGCTACGATTTTAAAGGAATATATAATATTTGGGAAAAAAACATCAATCTTTTCACCGGTGACCCGCGAAAAGACATCGAGGAAACTGTGGAGATTTCCGATATTCAATCTCAGGAATTAGAAGATTTGATCGGAGCAAAATCTGCCGAAAATTTGCGTGATGAGTTGGAACTGATTCAAGGCGTTTATCCTGATTTCGACCAGAAGGAATATCTGGAAGGAAAATTGCAACCTGTTTTTTTTGGATCTGCTTTAAACAATTTCGGGGTTCGGGAACTCTTGGATTGCTTTGTGGAAATAGCGCCACCTCCGCGTGAAAAAGAAAGCGACAAGCGTATTGTGAAGCCGGATGAGGAAAATTTTTCAGGCTTTGTGTTTAAAATCCATGCCAATATGGATCCAAAACACCGCGACAGGCTGGCTTTTGTAAAAATCGTTTCCGGAAAATTTGAACGCAACAAAGCCTATTTGCATGTTCGTCACAATAAAAATCTCAAATTTTCCAGCCCGAATGCTTTTTTTGCAGAGAAAAAGGAAATTGTGGACGTCTCATTTCCGGGGGATATAGTTGGACTTCACGATACAGGAAATTTTAAAATCGGTGATACCCTCACAGAAGGCGAAAAAATGCAATACAAAGGAATTCCGAGTTTTTCTCCGGAACATTTCAGGTATATCAATAATGCCGACCCCATGAAGTCTAAACAATTGGAAAAGGGAATTGACCAATTGATGGACGAAGGGGTGGCACAACTTTTTCGCTTGGAAATGAATAACAGAAAAGTCATAGGCACGGTAGGTGCTTTACAATATGAGGTTATTCAATATCGACTGGAGCATGAATATGGAGCAAAATGCACTTATGAAAATCTGAATGTGCACAAAGCTTGTTGGGTGGAACCCGAAGAGGAAACCAATGAGGAATTTCAGGAATTCAAACGCGTGAAAAACAAGTTTCTGGCCACAGATAAAAAAGGGCAGTTGGTCTTTTTAGCCGATTCGGCTTTTTCATTGCAAATGGCTCAGCAGAATTATCCTTCTATAAAATTTCATTTTGTTTCAGAATTTTAAGTTTTTTCTAAGACTTTTCTCAGCAAGATTTAATTAAAATTGATTACCTTAGGGCTTTCAAAATGTAAAGCCATGGGAATCAAGAGTTATCAGGGAAATCAAATTGGAGAAGTTCCGAAAAAAGCCGAAAATATTACTGTAGGGGAATATATGAGTCAGGATATAATCGTTTTTCGTCCTGAAGAACCTATAGTAAAAGTGATGGAAGTCCTTGTTAAAAACCAGGTTTCGGGCGCTCCGGTAGTGAATGAAAAAAATGAACTTGTCGGAATTATTTCGGAAGGGGATTGTATCAAAGAAATCTCTGAAAGCCGCTATTACAACCAGCCGATGGATAATGATATTGTGGAAAAATATATGGTGAAAGAAGTGGAAACCGTGCCTTCAGACATGAATCTTTTTGATGCGGCCAATAAATTTTTAACCATAAGAAAAAGAAGATTTCCGGTTTGTGAAAATGGAAAATTGGTAGGAATAATCAGTCAAAAAGATATTTTGAAAGCCGCTTTAGAACTTCGTGGCACGGCTTGGAAATAAATTAAAAATTCATCAGCATTTCATAAAGTAAATGCACCGGAAGGCCCACGACATTAAAATAAGAGCCTTCGATTTTGTGAATCCCGATTTGACCAATCCACTCCTGAATTCCGTAGGCTCCGGCCTTGTCATAAGGCTTGAAATTATTGAGATAATATTCTATTTCTGCTTCCGAAAGCTTTTTGAAATATACTTTGGTAACCTCGTGTGAGACCACAATTTTTTCGGAAGATTTCAAACAAATTGAAGAAATCACTTTGTGGCTTTTTTCTGAAAGAGCGCGTAACATTTCCGCTGCTTCGGCTTTATTTTGTGGTTTTCCGAGGATTTTATCATCCAAAACCACCACGGTATCTCCGGTAATAAGAATTTCATCCGATTCTAGATTCGTGAAAACCGAAGCTTTCAGTTTTGCCAAATAATCCGGCACCTCCACACTTTTTAAATCTTTGGGATAGGTTTCTTTCACCGACTTCAATCGGATTTCAAAATTCACTCCCAAACTTTTCAGTAATTCCTGTCGCCGGGGAGAGGCCGAAGCCAAAATCAACCGGTGTTTATGTAGTTTTTCTGCAAGCATAAATATTTCATCGCCGAAAAATCAGCATTTCGAATGGAGCTTATTTAGAGGTTTATCCCAATAATACAAAACGATAGAGTCCAATTGAAAAAATGCCTCCCCACAATGCGATTTCCAACATCAATTTTAGTTTTAAAAAATCTTTTTTGCTTTTGGCGGAGATGATTTTAATTAAAAATATAATGAGGGGAGCCATGATCAGCACCAAGCAATACAGCACCACAATTTCGTTTTGAAACAGGAATTCATACATATAAAAAAATATCGCCAATAGGATGACGAAATTCAGGAAAAAGAGGATTTTATTGGTTCGCTCAACACCGATTTTTAATGATAAAGTTTCGTTTTGTGCTTTATGATCACCATCAATATTGATTTGACCGGAGAGTATTTCCCGCAAAACTGTCATCAAAAAAGCAAATACCGCATAGTCCAATAAAATGGAAAAAATGGTGTTTTGAGTGGCTTGATTTTGGGGTGTAATCATCGGCATCAGTTCGAATAATCCCATTCCTATGGGTACTAAGGCCGCCAAAGCAGCAAGAATTAGTTTTCCGATGAGCAGTTGTTTTCGAAGAAAAGTGGCATAGAGATATAAAAGTCCCGAAACGATGATGTAGAAGGCGGAGAATTGGGGATATCCGAGTCCGTTTGAAAGATAAAACCCAATCCCCACGGCAATGACGTTTAATAGGATGAATAAATTCACGGCGGTTTTCTCCGAAATCGATTTTCCCACTAAGGTTTTTTGTGGATAGTTTACTTCATCAGCTTCCCGATTATAAACTGCGATGATGCATTTTCCCGCAGCGGCCAAACAAAGTGTAGAAAGCAGAAAAAGGCTAATCCCCAGATTATTGAAAGAAATATCCACCTGAAAAGGTTTGAAGAAAAAATAATGAATTAGCAATTGGCTAACAGCAATGAAAAGAAGGTTTTTATAGCCGAAAAGGCGTAGATAGTTCATAAGCAATGAATTATTGAAAACTATAAGCGGTTTGAATTAGTTTGAAGTTTGGTGGAGTTCTACCATTTTCCCTGCGCTTTCATCACTTGTTCAATCAAATCGCGGACACAACCTTTTCCTCCATTTTTGTGTGAAATATATTTTGAGGCGGCCTTCACTTCCGGCACGGCATCCTGCGGACAGGAAGGTAAACCCACCATTTTCATGGGGGCAATATCCGGAATGTCGTCTCCCATATATGCCACATTTTCAGGCTTTATGTCGTATTGTTTAAAGAGGCTTTCCAGATTTTCCGTTTTTTCTTCTATTCCCAGAAAAACATCCACGATTCCCAAATTGCGCAATCGAGTGCGCACTCCTTCATTTTTACCTCCTGAAATTGCACAGATAATATAGCCTGCACGAACGGCTTTTTTCATGGCATATCCATCTTTGATATTCATCGAGCGTAAAAGTTCCCCATCTGTGGACACCAAAATAGAGCCATCTGTCAGCACGCCGTCAACATCCAGGACAAAAGTGGTGATACGGTGAAGTAGTTTTTTATAATTCAAAGCTTTATGGTTTCAGGTTAAAAAATAAAAATCCATACACTTACATTCCTTCTTTATTTTTTCTCTTTGAAGAAAGCGATCTTATTTTTTTAGTGAGCAAGATATAAATTTCCTTGAAATCAGAATTTTCCAATTGATTCAAATGTGTTTCAATGGTTTTTTTATCGTCACGAATCGCCGGGCCGGTCTGGATTTTGGATGGAGAATCCAGCGTGGCCTTTCTTGCCGTTTCCGTAATCAAGGCGTGCAAAATGTCAAAAGGGACATGATTTTCCTTGCATATTTCTTCCCCGATTCGATACATATAATTGGTGAAATTACAGGCAAAAACCGCTGCCAAATGTAGGTATTTCCGTTGTGCTGTGGAGATGTTATAGTTTTTTTCTGAAATGGATTCTGCTAAAGTCTTTAAGAGTTGATAGTTGTGTTTATCATCCGCTTCAAGACAAATCGGGATTGATTTAAAATCCACTTCCGTGTGTTTTGAAAAAGTTTGCAAGGGATAGAAAACTCCGTTTCGACGGGCGGGATGATCCTTGGGATTTAACAAAGGCAGGCTTCCGGAAGTGTGGGCTATAAGTTTATGCTGAAATGGAATTTTGGAGGCTACTTCCTCAATCACATCATCTTTGACACAAATTAAATACACATCGGCTTCGCTCAAATTATCATAAGAATCGGTGGTTTGTGTTTTTTCTGAGAATATTTTCAATTTGGCTTTATCACGTCCAAAAACCTGTGTAACCAACACATTATCAGCTTCGAAGAAAGCTTTAAAAAGATGTGTAGCCACATTTCCGGTTCCTAAAATGACAAGTTTTATCATCAATACAAAAGTAAAATTTCAGAATCCAAACTACAAAAATAAGTTTCCTATGGGGATAAATGGAAAAATCCGAAGTTTTCACAAATCTGAAATTAAAACCAGTCTAAATTAATCTATTTTATCAATACCTTAATTAAGCTTTTCAATGTACCTTTGCAATCGCTTTCAAATTGTTTCTCATGCTTCAAAAAAAGATTGCCAGCTTTCTGTTTTCTACCCGTTTGATGGCCGTTTTGTTTATAGTTTTTGCTCTTGCTTTGGCCGTCGGGACTTTCATTGAAAATTCTTATACCACCGAAACCGCCCGTGCTTTGATTTATAATGCACATTGGTTTGAAGCAATTATGGTGCTTTTTGCCATTAATTTTGCAGGTAATATTGTGCGCTATAAACTTTACAAAAAGGATAAAATTCCTACCCTAATTCTTCACCTTTCCTTTGTGTTTATAATTATCGGCGCCGGAATTACGCGTTATATCAGTTATGAAGGAATGATGCCGATTCGAGAAGGAGAGATTTCCAATACGGTATATTCCGATAAATCCTTTCTCACGGTTTATATTGATGGAGAAACTTCGGAAGGACCTAAACGCCGTATTGTGGAGGAAGAGCTTCGCCTTGCACCCGGGATTAATAATAATAAAGCCGTTTATACAGATTTCAAAGGACAGGAAATCGAGTTGGAGGTTCTCAATTTTATTCCCAATGCCGAAAAAACCTTAGTTCCTTCCGAGGATGGTGAACGTTTTCTTAAAATTGTGGAAAGCGGTGGCCAGCAACGCCATAATCATTATGTAAAAGAAGGAACGGTCACAAGTATTCACAATGTGTTGTTTGCCCTAAACCAGGATACGCCCGGGGCAATTAATTTTTTTGTGAACGAAGACGGATATAAAATAAAAACTCCTTTTGAGGGGAGTTATGTAAGAATGTCCGAGTTGGGAATGGAAATGCGAACTGCAGGTGCGGAAGAAACGGCAGAAGCTATCCGCTCCCATCAAAATAGTGTGGTGGCAGACAGCTTGCAAGATTTGCAACTCAGGTCTTTATATAATTTAGCGGGAATGCAATTTGTCATTCCGGAACCGGTGACAAAGGGAAAATTCCAACTGCAACCTATTCCCAAAAATCAAATGATGGGAAATGAAGCTGCCGAAGACGGAATTGTGTTGAAAATAACCAGCAACGGCGAGTCCGAAATCGTAGAATTCCTGGGAGGCAAAGGCACGGTAAATCCTTTTGAAAAGGTTACTGTTGGAGGGCTGGACATTCGTGTTCGCTATGGCAGTAAAGAGTATAAGCTTCCTTTTTCCATCAAACTCAATGATTTTATCGCTTCCAAATATCCCGGCACAGAAGACAAACCAACACCCAGTTACTCGGCATTTAAGAGTAAAGTGGAGATTATCGACGAAGGAAAAACCTGGCCTTATGAAATCTATATGAACCATATTTTGGATCATAAAGGTTATCGTTTTTTCCAAGCTTCTTTCAACCCCGATGAAAAAGGAACCATCCTTTCGGTGAACCACGACTGGTGGGGAACCACAATCACTTACATTGGTTACACTTTATTGTATATCGGACTTATTTTGATTCTTTTTGTGAAAGGCTCACGCTTTAAAGAACTTGAAAAAGCTTTGACAAGAATCAAAAAAAGAAAGAAAAAATTGTTTTCGGTTTTGGTGATGTTGCTCGGAATTTCGGGATTTTCATTATCATCAGCCTTTGCACAGGAACCCCATGCGCAAGATGGACATATCCACGTTCATGACAGCCTCGCGGAAACAGCACAGCAGCCGGCAGATTCCTTGCATACGGAGAGTCATGCACAAGAGGAATTTCAGCTTATTCCCAAAGAAACAGTAGATTCCATAATATTAAAATATGCTGTAAGACAGGAGCATGCTGATGAATTTGGGCGATTGGTGATTCAGGATAATATGGGAAGAATGAAACCTGCAAATACGTTTTCTTCTGAATTACTCCGAAAATTGAGCGGCACGAATGATTATATGGGCTTGGACGGGGATCAGATGCTGATTTCGATGTTGCAGCGACCTACCTTATGGTACAATGTTCCTTTGATAAAAATCGAACGTAGAAACGACAGCCTTCATAAGATATTGAATATTGAGAAAGGGCGCAAAATGGTGGCTTTGGCTGAGTTTTTTGATGGTTTAGGAAATTATAAGCTCGCTCCATACCTGGAATCTGCATATCGGGCCGAAGTTAAAAATCAATTCCAAAAAGATTTCATTGATGCCGATCAAAATGTAAACTTACTTCATGGCGCCTTGAGCGGTACTTTGTTTAAAATTTTTCCGATTCCGGATGCAGAAAATAATAAATGGGTTTCTCAGCCTAAATTGATAGAACTCGGACTTGAAAAAGTAGATTCAATTCCCGTGGCGAGTATTTTGCCCATGTACCTCCGAGCCTTGCACATGGCCGAACAAGACGGCAATTATGTGAATGCCGATGCCTTGTTGACAATCCTGAAGGAATATCAAAAAAAATATGGGAAAGAGGTGATGCTTTCAGATGAAAAAATCGATGCAGAAATACTCTATAACAAATACAATATTTTTAATAGGCTGTTTACGCTTTATTTATTGGGAGGACTGGTAATGTTGATTTTTGTCATCATCCAGATCTTTAAGCACAACAAGTTTGTCAATACGATGATTTTGTTGAGCAAAATTGCGCTCCTTCTGTTCTTTGTGCTACATACATTGGGATTGATTGTGCGTTGGTATATTTCCGGTCACGCCCCTTGGTCCAATGCCTATGAAAGTGTGATTTATGTGGCTTGGGCCACCATGTTGTTTGGAATTATTTTAGGAAGAAAAAGTAATTTGACCATGGCTTCTACCGCTTTTGTCACGGCAATAATCCTGATGGTTGCTCATTGGAATTGGCTGGATCCTGCTATCGGAAACTTGGAACCGGTTTTGGATTCCTATTGGCTGATGATTCATGTGTCGATTATTGTGGCAAGTTATGGTCCTTTTACCCTCGGAATGATTTTGGGAGTGGTTGCCTTGATTCTCATGTTGGCAACCAATGAAAAGAATCGCACCAAAATGGCTTTCAATATCAAAGAAATCACTATCGTAAATGAAATGGCACTAACCATAGGATTGGTAATGCTAACCATTGGAAACTTCCTTGGCGGACAATGGGCAAACGAGAGTTGGGGACGCTATTGGGGCTGGGATCCCAAAGAAACCTGGGCTCTGGTGAGTATTATGATTTATGCGTTTGTGATTCATATGCGTTTGGTGCCCGGCCTCAAAGGAAGATTTGCTTTCAATTGGGCTTCAGTTTTAGCTTTCGGATCTATTTTGATGACTTATTTTGGGGTGAATTTCTATCTTAGTGGATTGCATTCCTATGCCAGCGGAGACCAGATTATAAGCTATAAATTTATTGTGATATCCTTAGCTTTATGGTTTATTTTAGGATATTTTGCCAGCCGGAAATACAATAAATATTTAAAAAACGGCACCAAAAGAACCGTGCTGAAATCTTCCCGAAAACCACAGTAAACTCATTTGATATGAAATACATAGTTTTCTTTCGCGGAATTAATGTTGGTGGACACAAAAAAACACCGATGGCCGAATTGAAAAAAATGTTTTCACAAATGGGCTTCAGTAAGGTCAATACATTTTTGAATAGCGGAAATGTAATCTTTGAAACCGAACCTCTCCAAGAAAGCGAACTTCACAAAAAAATCGATGAAAACTTTCGAAAGCATTTTGGTTTTGAGAGCAAAATTATGATCCGAAGTGAGGAACAGATTCAGGATTTAATCGCATTGAATCCTTTTCAGGAAATCGAAAGTCACAAAGATATCACCTTGTATGTGAGTTTTCTTCCTTCCAAAATAGAGGGGAAAATTGGTCTTCCCTATGAAGAAAAAGGCTTTAAAATTCTCCAAAAAACTGAACGAGAAGTTTTTTCTGTTGTGAATGTAAAAATAAAACCTTCGGTTAAAGCCATGTCTTTTTTGGAAAAACAGTTTGGTCCGGACCTCACTACCCGAAACTGGAATACAGTACTAAAAACTGCGAAACTATAAATCCGGAGGTGAAGCTGGAACTCCTTAAAGAAGAACTTCTTTCATTGAGCCGAACGGAAAAGGCTCAGGCTTCTTTGCGTTTTTTTAAAACAGGAAAGGGAGAATATGGAGAAGGCGATGTTTTTCTGGGAGTGAGTATGCCCGAGCAACGAAAACTGGCAAAAAAATTTCGTGATCTTTCCCTTGAATATGTGGAGGAACTACTTCAATCTGAAGAGCATGAATTTCGCATGACTTCTTTACTTATTCTTATTTATCAATTTCAAAAAGGCGGG
>CAYPGZ010000054.1:9153-13054 GCA_964410335.1 uncultured Flavobacteriaceae bacterium
GCGCATTCCAAACTTCTTTGGGAGCGGCGGATTGCCATGATGGCGACTTTTAATTATATCAAAAAAGGAAACCATGAAGAAGCACTTCAAATTGCCGAAATACTTTTAAATGATCCACACGATTTAATTCACAAAGCTGTGGGTTGGATGTTACGAGAAGTAGGAAAACGTTGTTCGATGCAAGAAGAAGAATTTTTTTTAAAAAAATATTATCAAAAGACACCGCGCACAACCTTGCGTTATGCCATCGAACATTTTCCCAAGACAAAGCGGCAGGCTTATTTGAAAGGGAATATATAATAAAAATCGGGTGGAAAAGCAATGATAATTTGAAAGATTAGTAAAAGATATCCCCCTCAAAAAACAATAATTCTCTATGAAAATTGTTATCCTATCGGAGACAATTTTCCTCTAAACCAAGCAAAGAAAACTTAATTGCTATATTTGCAAACTTTTGGACGTATGCGCTATCTAACACCCATGGTGGTTATGTTATTCTTTGCCTTGGATTCTCATTCCCAAACCTATGAAATCGGCCCATATTTGGGCGGGGCAAACTATATTGGCGATATCGGTCCCACGGATTATGTCAATCCTAAAAGCTTGGTATTTGGCGGAGTTTTTAAATGGAATAGAAGCCCCAGGCATGCCTTTCGTCTATCGATTCTGCACGGAAAAGTGAAGTCCGATGATGCTAAATCAGATGTGGGTTATCGGAAACAACGCGGGCTTTCTTTTGAAAACAGCATCACCGAAATTTCCTTAGGTTTGGAATATACTTTTTGGGAATATGATTTACATACTTATCGACCGCAATTTTCGCCCTACCTTTACACCGGAATAACGGTTTTCAATTCCAAAGAGCTTCGATGGAACAGGCTTTCGGATGGCACTCCCACGGAAGTGATTTCCACAGATAACGGCAATTGGAATTTTTCCATTCCGTTTATCGTGGGGGTAAAAGGAAGCATCTCCGATCATTGGGTGTTAGCTTTGGAAGTGGGGCCTCGTTACACCTTTGGCGATGACTTGGATGGAGGAAGTCAGCGTGGAGAAAATGCCCAAAGCGGTTTGCATCCCAATACCAATGATTGGTATGTTTTTGCTGGCTTGACCCTCACTTACACCTTTGGTCGAAAACCCTGTTTTTGTGAATTTTAGATGAGTTTCAAAGAAAAAATAAATACAGATGCTCTTCCTAAACATATTGCCATCATCATGGACGGCAACGGACGTTGGGCAAAAAAACAAGGGCTTGTGCGGACTTTGGGACATGAAAAAGGAGCCAAATCGGTAAAGGAAACAGTGACTGCTGCTCGGGAGCTCGGCATTGAAAACCTGACTTTATACGCCTTTTCCACTGAAAATTGGAATCGTCCAAAAATGGAAGTGCAAACCTTGATGAAAATTTTGGTTTCTACTTTGAAAAAGGAACTTAAAACCATGCAGGAAAACAATATCCGGTTACATGCCATCGGATGTTTGCACAATCTTCCCAAAAAGGCTTATGACGAATTGTGGGAAGTCATCGAAAAAACAAAATCCAATACGGCGATGAATTTAACGCTGGCTTTGAGCTATGGCGCCAGAGAAGAGTTGGCCAGTAGTTTTCGAAAAATTGGAGAAAAAATAAAAAATGGAACACTCCGGGTTGAAAATATCGACGAAAATACCATCAATGAACATTTGTACACTCAAAACCTACCGGATGTGGATTTTATGATCCGCACCAGTGGGGAACAGCGTATCAGCAATTTTATGTTATGGCAAATTGCGTATGCAGAACTTTATTTTACCGAAGTTTTGTGGCCTGATTTCCGAAAAAAGGATTTATATAAGGCCATACTCGAATTTCAAAACAGGGAACGACGGTTTGGAAAAACCAGTGAGCAACTCAGTTAACCTTTCTATTTAGATGAAGAAATTATTTTTCATTCCTTTTATACTGCTTCTATTTCTATCCGCAATTTCAGTCCAAGCACAGGATTTGGGATATGGAAACGGAAAAAAATATACCATTGGCGGCATCGAGGTTACCGGCACTACGAGCTATAATGAGCAAACCGTAATCGCCTACACCGGTCTTCGGGTGGGAGAAGAAATTTATATCCCCGGCGAAAAAATCAGCAAAATCCTTCAAAAATTGTGGGATTTGGAACTTTTTAGTGATATCAATTTTTACGCTGCCAAAATCGAAGGCGATAAAATTTGGTTGGAGCTTGAAATTAAGGAAGTACCCACTTTGGTGGATATCCGTATTGAAGGTATTCGAAAAGGTAAAAAAGAAGATCTCCTCGAAGAAACCGAACTGAAAGCAGGAAAAAAAGTTACCGAAAATCTCCTTACAACCACAAAAAATTACATCAAGAAAAAATACAGCGAAAAGGGATATCTGAATACTGATGTCACCATTCGCACTATCCCCGTGAAGGATACCGTAGCCACTAATAATGTGGATATGGTCATTAATATTGAAAAAAACGACCGCGTAAAAATAGATGATATTAACATTTCCGGTAATGAGGTTTTTTCTGATGGAAAAGTTAGGCGGCAGATGAAAAAAACTAAGGAAAAAAGATTCTATCGTTTCTGGAAACGATCGAAATTCAATAAATCCGAATATGAAGCCGACAAGCAAGCCATCCTAAAAAAATATAAAGAAAAAGGGTATCGTGATGCGCGCATTGTTTCGGATACCGTTATTCATAAAGATGAAAACAGCATTGTATTGAATCTTGAACTGGAAGAAGGTGATAAATACTATTTTGGAGATTTTACATTTTTAGGAAATAGCGTTTATTCCGATGAACTCCTAAATAGAATACTGCGTATCGACAAGGGGGATGTTTATAATGCCACACTTCTGCAAAAACGCATCGCTGATATTGAAGATCCTGATGCCAATGATATCACTAACCTTTATAAAAACAACGGATATTTATTTTCCAGGATAAATGTGGTAGAAACGAATGTATATAATGATACAATCGATTTTGAAATCAGGATTTTTGAAGGAAAAATTGCCTATTTTGACCATATTAATGTCAAAGGAAATGACCGAACCAACGATCATGTAATCTACCGACACATTTATGCCCGCCCGGGACAACAATATAGCAAAGCTGCTATTTTGAGAACCCAGAGGGAATTGGCTCAACTCAACTTTTTTGATCCGCAATCCCTCATTCCGGAATTTAAAAATGTGGATCCCAGCACAGGAAATGTAGATTTGGAATACAATGTTCTGGAAACCGGTTCCAGTCAGGTGCAACTCCAAGGAGGATATGGCGGAGGAGGTTTTGTGGGAACTTTGGGACTTTCTTTTAATAACTTTTCTTTAAAAGGGATTTTTGATAAAGAAGCCTGGCATCCGTTTCCTATGGGGGATGGGCAAACACTTTCTTTGCAAGCTCAAGCCAGTAGTTATTATCAAACTTATCGGATAAGCTTCTCCGAACCTTGGCTTGGAGGTCGAAAACCGGTGCGTTTGACGACTTCATTCTCTCACTCAATCCAATCCTACTACAATTTCCGCCGTCGGGAAGCAGATGACAGCAGGAAATTCACCATCACCGGAGGTTCTGTGGGAATTGCTAAAAGACTTACCGTTCCGGATGATTATTTTACGATTTCAGGAGCCTTAAGTTTTATGCATTATGATTTGAAAAATTACAACATTGGATTATTTACTTTTCCCGATGGATTTTCCAATAACTTTGCATTAACTTTGGGGTTAGTTCGGGATAATACGGGTGTGGATCCACGATATCCCACCCAAGGTTCGCGCTTTGGAATTGTTGCAAAATTCACTCCTCCTTATTCTGTGTGGAACGGGGTAGATTACAAAGGCTTACGCGCTGAACGCTTGGAAGCCGTTGAAAATCAAGATGCTGAAGCAGTT
>CAYPGZ010000055.1:0-12817 GCA_964410335.1 uncultured Flavobacteriaceae bacterium
GATGAAAATAGATTAAATGCTTATCTCAAAAATCACGCAGATTATATCAAATTATGACGCATTATTTATTTGTAAAATAGGACCCTCTCGAAAGTTTTACAAAACTTTAAAAACTTTTTTTGTTTTAAAAGTTTCCATGCCTTACATTTGCCTCCGATTATGAAAACTCAAATAGTAAATAAAGCAGCGGATATGTTTTTGAGCCACGGCTTCAAGAGCGTAACCATGGATGAGATTGCTGAGGAGATGGGAATTTCAAAAAAGACCATTTATGAGCATTTTTCTTCGAAGAGTGACCTGGTGAATGCCGCGGTGATTTATTTGTATGAAATCATTTCGTCCGGCATCGATGAAATTCGGGCTCAAAAAAAAGATCCTATCGAGGAAATGTATGAAGTAAAAAAATTTGTGATGTGCCGTTTAAAGGGGGAAAAGGCCTCTCCGATTTTTCAACTTCAAAAATATTATCCTGAGATTTTTAGTAAAATACGCAGCCTTCAATATGAAAAAATGCAAGAATGCATTATGGAGAACTTGCAACGAGGAATAAAAAAAGGAGTCTATCGTAAAAATCTGCATGAAAATTTTATCGCCAGGATTTATTTTTTGGGAATGAACGGAATAAAGGATGAGAGTATTTTTCCGCGTTCAGAATTTTCGCAGAAAAAAATACATGAAGAATTTCTGAGCTATCACCTTCGGGGGATTGTTACCCGAAAAGGACTGGACAAATTAAAACAAATCATTAAGGAATAATAATTTTTTTTAAAACCATCATAACCAACCAAACTCCGAACAAACTTCAGGAACGGAGTGAATCCCCAAAAAAAAACTTCATGAAATATCGGTTTTTGTCTATTTTGTTTCTTTTGTCTCTCGGCACGATGTACGCCCAGGATAAAACCTACAAATTCACATTGAATGAGGCTGTGGAATTTGCAATAGACAGTAGTTATGCCACCGCAAATGCGCGACGCGATATTGCCATAGCCATCAAGAAAAGATGGGAAACGGCCACTCGCGGTCTGCCTCAAATTAATGCTGATGTTTCTTATACCAATAACCTGAAACAGCCCGTACAGCTTATTCCCGGTGAGTTTTTTGGGGGTGACCCCGGAACTTTTATCCCCGTGACTTTCGGCACAAAACAACAAATGAGTGCGGTAGCCACGCTGGATCAACTTTTATTTGACGGCAGTTATATCGTGGCCTTGCAGGCATCAAAAACTTATCTCGAATTTTCGGAAAATCAGGCTGAAAAAACGGCATTGGAAACGCGAAAAGCAGTTATCGAAGCCTACGGAAATGTTTTGCTGGCCGAAGAAACGGTGGAGATTTTTGAGAAAAACAAAAAGGTTTTGGAAGACAATGTATTCGAAACCAAAAAAATATATGAAAATGGCCTTACGGAACTCGAAAGTGTAGAACAACTTCAGATTACTCTTTCTCAAGTGGAAAATCGGCTTAATAATGCCGAGCGAATGGTCGGCATTACTAAAGAACTCCTGAAACTCGCTTTGGGCATCGAACTCAAAAATGAATTGATTCTGGAAGACGATTTAGAAAGTCTGGCTCAAGAAAATATCAGTCTTACAATTTTGAATAATGAATGGAACATTCAGGACAATATCGATTATCAACTTGCGGAAAACCTCACAGAGCAACGCGAATTGGAATTGAAACTCGAAAAAAGCAGAGCATTGCCCACCTTGAGTGCGTTTATCAATTATGGTACCGCAGCTTACGGTGAAGACTTTGATTTTTTCGAAAGCGATCAGGAATGGTTTCAGTCTTCCGTTTTTGGCGTAAACCTGAATATTCCCATTTTCAGTTCGTTGCAACGCAGTTCGCGAACTCAACAAGCAAAAATCGAGTTGGAAAAGGCCAAGATTCAGTTTACGCAAACCCGGGAACAAATTCAATTGGAATTGAAGCGTGCACAGAGCAATTATGAGTTTGCCATAGAAAGCTATCAAACAGCACAAAACAACTTGGAACTTGCTCAACGAATCGCCAATAGAAATGAAATTGAGTTTGGGGAAGGACTCGCCACGAGTTTTGAATTGCGGCAAGCCCAAACTCAACTTTACACCGCGCAACAGGAATATTTACAAACGATGTTGGATATTATCAATGCAAAAGCCGAATTGGAAAGCATATTGAATACGCCAAAAATAAATATTGACAATCAGTAGATCATCACAGTTTACAAACAATCAACAACACAAGAGAAATGAAAAAAATCCCCTTTTTGTTATTATTGGTATGGATGTTTTCCGCATGTGGCGGGGAAAAGGAAAAAACAGTTGAGGAAGTCATCGATTCGGGAAATCTTGCAGAAATCCGGGCAAAAAAGACCGAATTAAATCTGCGTCAACAAGAAATTAGATCAAAGATTGAACTGCTGAATGCTGAAATCGAACGTCTTGACGAAGATCAAAATCCTGCATTGGTTACTGCCGAATTGATTCAAGACACTGTTTTTAAGCATTACATTGAAATCCAAGGAAGTGTAGGCACCGACCAAAATATCATTATCTATCCTGAATATTCAGGAGTATTGCATCAAATCCTGGTGAGAGAAGGACAAGAAGTTTCTCCGGGACAAGTCTTGGCAAAGATCGATGATGGCGGTTTAGCCAGTCAGTTGGCTCAACTGGAAACCAAGTTGACTTTGGCGCAAACCACTTATGAACGCAGAAAAAACCTGTGGGAGCAGAATATAGGTTCAGAGATTCAGTTTTTGGAGGCCAAATCCAATTATGAAGCCATGCAGAGCTCTGTGGAACAAATGAAATCGCAATTGGCAAAAACCATAGTACGAGCGCCATTTTCCGGAACTATAGACCAGATACTTTCTGATGAAGGAGAGGTAGTTTCGCCCGGTCAAAACCCACTTTTTAGGCTGATTAATCTTCAGAATATGTATGTGGAAGCCGATATTCCGGAAAATTATCTTCGCTCCGTTCATGAAGGAATGCAAGCACTGGTGGAGATTTCCTCTATTGGAAAAGAATTTGAAGGCAAAGTGAAAGAAGTGTCAAGTTTTATTAATCCTAATAATCGCAGTTTTATGGTAAAAGTGGCCGTTCCGAATAACGAAGGTTTGGTGAAACCCAACCTGATTGCTTCAGTGAAATTGAATAATTATACAGCTGAAAATGCGCTGGTAGTGCCACAAAGTGCGGTGAAGGAAAATTCCCAAGGCGATAAAGTTGTATTTGTAGCTGAAAAGAAAAATGATTCGACCACCATCGCCCGACGCCGGATAGTGGAAACCGGTTTGAACTATGCCGGGCAAGTTGAAATAATCGAAGGATTGGAAGCGGGTCAAAAAATTATTATCCACGGCGCCAGATCAATCAGAGATGGAGATAACGTGGAGATAGTAAACGATAAATCATAAAGCACTTTTTTTAATCATAAGCATACAAGGGAATTTATATAAATCAAATTTCCGCAATTGACGAATTCACAACCCCCAATCACTCAAAAAATGGGCAACAAAAACAACTATAAAGAATTCAAACTTTCTTCATGGGCCATCGACAATAGCACCACTGTTTTTGTCATTATCGCCATACTCATCGTGGGTGGGATTTTATCCTATAACATGATGCCCCGCGAGACTTTTCCGGAGGTGGAAGAAACCAAGATTTATGTGAGTGCTATCAATCCGGGTAACTCTGCTGAAGACATCGAGCGTTTTATCACGGAGCCATTGGAAGAAGAATTCAAAGATATCAGTGGGGTAAAGGAAATCACCTCGACTTCCCTTCAGGATTATGCGATGGTACTGGTGGAATTCCACGAGGATGTATCTATTTCCGTAGCCAAGCAGCGCGTTAAGGATAAAGTTGATCTTTCGAAATCCGAAACTACTTGGCCCACCTTGGACAGTGGAGCAAAAGTGGAACCAAATGTATTTGATTTAAATATTGCCGAGGAATTTCCTATTCTAAATATCAATCTTACCGGAGATTATCCCGTACAAGAATTGAAGGATTATGCCGAATATCTGCAAGATAGGATTGAGTTGTTGCCCGAAATAAAAGAAGCGGCCATTCGTGGTGCGGAGGATATGGAAGTGGAAATTGCGGTCAATATTTACAAAATGACTGCTGCCAAAGTAAGTTTTAACGATATAGTGAATGCCGTAAAATCAGAAAATATTACCATTTCCGGCGGAAATATCGTAGAACAAGGTATCGAGCAAAATATCCGCGTTATTGGAGAGATCGATCATCCCCGAGAGCTTGAAGATATTGTCGTAAAGGAAGATGAAGGCACAGTATTCCTTAAAGATATTGCCCGGATTCGTTTTCAAGAAAAAGATCCTACCACATTTGCACGAGAATATGGCGATCCCGTGGTAATGCTCGACATAAAGAAAAGAGCAGGCGAGAACATGATCGAGGCGGTTGAAAAAATCAAAAAGATTATTGAAGAAGAACAGGAACATTATCTTCCCGACTCGTTGCATATTTCTATTACCAACGACCAATCAGTACATACCGAAGAACAAGTTACCGGTCTGGTGAACAACATTATTTTTGGGGTAATCCTGGTGGTGATCGTGTTGATGTTCTTTTTGGGATTCCGCAATGCGATGTTTGTGGGTTTTGCTATTCCCGTTTCCATGCTGATGGCGTTTATTATCCTTTCCAGTTTAGGATTTACCATGAATACCATGGTGCTATTTGCGCTAGTAATGGGATTAGGAATGTTGGTGGATAACGGAATCGTGGTAGTGGACAATGTCTTTAAATTAATAAGTGAAGGCATGCATCCCATCAAAGCTGCAAAACAAGGAATGGGAGAAATTGCTTGGCCGATTATTGCCTCCACGGCCACTACGCTGATGGCTTTTTTCCCACTTGGGCTTTGGCCGGGCACTATTGGGGAGTTTATGATTATTTTCCCTATTACCCTTTCCATCGTACTGGCTTCTTCGCTTTTTGTGGCCTTGGTGATTAATGCCATGTTGACCGCTAAATTTATGCGGGAAGAAGAAAAAGCACTACCCCGCAAGAAATTGGTTCGTTTGAGTATCCTTTTTGGAAGTTTCGGAATAATTTTTCTCGTTACAGGAATTATACTATCGGCAGGAGTGATTATCGGCATCGGAAACCTTCTGATTATCAGCGTAATATTAATGTGGGTTTATCGATTATTTATAGAAAAAAGTATTTTAAGATTTCGGCATAAGCGCTTTCCAAAACTCGAAAATTTATATGAGCGATTTTTAAAATATGCCTTACAAGGAAGAAAATCTTGGTATTTTTTCTTAGGAACAATAACCTTGTTGATTTTCTCTTTTGTATTGGTGGGAATTGTGCAACCCAACGTATTGTTTTTCCCGGATAATGAGCCTAATCAGGTTATTACCTACATCGAATATCCCGAGGGTACTGCAATAGAGAAGACCAATGAATTGACAAAAAAGATTGAAGAACGTATTGCCCGGGCCATCGAGAAATATGAAGACGAAGATGGATATAATTTTATGGTGGAATCTATGATCTCTCAGGTGGGGCAAGGTGCCGGAAATCCTATGACTGACGGAGGAGCGCAAAACGAAATGCCTCATAAAGGAAAAGTTACTTTGCTGATGCGACAGTTTCATGATCGTCGTGGAATAAGCAGTAGCGATGTGCTCACCGATGTGCGTAAGGCCGTACAGGGTTTTCCGGGAGCTGAAATAATCGTGGAAAAAGATGCGGCGGGACCTCCTGTGGGATACCCAATCAATATCGAAATTAAAGGTGAGGATTATGAACAAATGCTTATCGAAGCAGAAGAGTTGAGAAATTATATCCAATCTCTGCATATCGATGGAATTGAAGGATTGAAAATAGATGTTAATAAATCAAAACCGGAAATTGATGTACGAATAGACAGACGTAAAGCCGGAAAATTGGGAATTTCCACGGCCGAGGTAGGACGTACCCTGCGCAGATCGATATATGGAGAAGAAGTATCTACTTACAAAGAGGGGGACGATGATTATGAAATTAATGTGCGGTTTCAGGAAGATTTTCGTTATAATGAAAATGCGCTTTTCAATCAGCCTGTTACTTTCCGCGATCAAAACACCGGCGAATTGGTGCAGGTGCCGATTTCTACCGTCATTGAAAAGAATCGTGGAGCGAGTTTCAGCTCCATCAAACGAAAAGATTTGCAGCGTGTCATTACGGTGTATTCCAATGTACTGCAAGGCTATAATGGAAATGCTATCGTACAGCAATTAAAAACAGAATTGAAAAATTATTCGCTTCCGCGAGGGATGAGTATACAATTTACCGGAGAACAGGAGGAACAAGCCGAGAACATGTCGTTTTTGTTGAAAGCGTTATTGATTGCCGTAGGTGGGATTTTGTTGATACTCGTGGCTCAATTCAACTCTATTTCTAAAACTGCCATTATCCTTACCACCGTATTTTTAAGTTTGTCAGGTGTTTTGCTCGGGTTGGTAGTATTTCAAATGGATTTTATTATCATCATGACCATGATGGGGATTATTTCTCTGGCGGGGATTGTGGTAAACAATGCAATTGTGTTAGTGGATTATACCCAAATTCTCATCGACCGAAAAAAAGAAGAACTCGGACTGGAGGAAAATGCGCTTTTGACACGGCAGCAGTATTTTGAAATGGTCGTAGCTGGTGGAAAATCCCGGTTGCGACCGGTATTATTAACGGCAATCACGACGGTGTTAGGATTGATACCCTTAGCCGTGGGGCTCAACATCAATTTCTTAACTTTACTGACCCAATTTGATCCTCAAATCTCGATTGGCGGAGATAATGTGATCTTCTGGGGACCACTCGCATGGACAGTAATTTTTGGGTTGACTTTTGCTACATTTTTAACTTTGGTAATTGTGCCGATAATGAATTATTTAGTGTTAAAAATGAAGATTAGATTTAGAGAAAAGCAAAAAACATGAAATCCACAAACCAATCTGTTTTTTCTTATCAAAAAACTAAATCTCAAAAACTCAACACTCTTCGCTTTCTTAATTAACCATTTTATCTTCTTATTTTTGCGCGAAATATTATAGCAGCAAATCCGCATTAATTATGTATAGAACGCATACCAACGGGGAATTGAGAAACAACCATATCGGAGAAAACGTCTGCCTTTCCGGGTGGGTTCAAAAAACCCGTGATAAAGGCTTTATGATTTGGGTTGATTTGCGCGATCGTTACGGCATTACCCAATTGATTTTTGATGAGGAACGCACGCCCAAGGAAGTCATGAAAAAAGCAAAAAACCTCGGTCGTGAATTTGTCATTTCTATCCAGGGAAAAGTCATTGAGCGCGAGTCCAAAAACCCAAATATGCCCACGGGTGAGGTTGAAGTTCTGGTTGATAAACTCGAAATTCTCAACGAATCTCAAACCCCTCCATTCACCATCGAGGATAAAACCGATGGAGGAGAAGAATTGCGAATGAAATACAGATATCTGGATATCCGCCGCAACCCTATCAAAAACAAACTAATTTTTCGGCATCAGGTAAGTTTGGAAGTACGAAAATACCTTTCCGAGCATGGTTTTATAGAAATCGAAACTCCTTATCTTATAAAATCCACCCCTGAAGGAGCGAGGGATTTTGTGGTTCCCAGCAGAATGAATGCAGGTCAGTTTTATGCTTTGCCACAATCTCCACAAACTTTTAAACAATTGCTGATGGTTGCCGGGATGGATAAATATTTCCAAATCGTGAAATGTTTTCGCGATGAGGATTTGCGTGCCGACCGACAACCGGAGTTTACTCAAATTGACTGCGAAATGGCTTTTGTGGAACAAGAAGACGTGCTTCGTGTTTTTGAGGGTTTGACCAGGCATTTATTAAAAGAACTCACCGGTACCGACACCGGCGATTTTCCTCGAATGACTTATGATGAAGCCATGCAACGCTTTGGTTCGGACAAACCCGATATTCGTTTTGGAATGGAGTTCGGCGAACTGAATGAAGTCGCGCGACACAAAGATTTCAAAATCTTCAATGATGCCGAATTAGTAGCCGGAATTGCCGTGCCCGGCGGAGCATCATATTCTCGTAAAGAAATAGACGCTCTTATCGATTGGGTAAAACGACCCCAAATTGGCGCCATGGGAATGGTGTATGTAAAATATAATGAAGACGGCAGCTTCAAATCCTCGGTGGATAAATTTTATGACCGTAGTGATTTTGAAGCTTGGGCAGAAAAAACCAACGCCGCACCGGGAGATTTGATATGTATTCTTTCCGGAGAAGCCCAAAAAACCCGGAAACAACTGGGTATGTTGCGCATAGAACTTGCTGAACGTTTGAATTTGCGTAACCCAAAAGAATTTGCTCCACTGTGGATAACGGATTTTCCTTTGTTGGAATGGGATGAAGAAACCGGTCGGTATCATGCCATGCACCATCCTTTTACCAGTCCAAAACCCGGACAATTGGAATTATTGGAAAGCGATCCAGGCGCAGTAAAAGCCAATGCCTATGATCTGGTTTTAAATGGAAATGAAATCGGGGGAGGCTCCATCCGGATTCACGATAAGAACACGCAAGCCATGCTTTTTGATTATCTCGGTTTTTCGAAGGAAGAAGCCCGGATTCAATTTGGTTTTTTGATGGATGCTTTTGAATATGGCGCACCGCCACATGGGGGTATTGCTTTTGGTCTTGATCGTTTGGCAGCTATTTTGGGAGGAGAGGAAACCATTCGAGATTTTATCGCTTTCCCAAAAAATAATACCGGTCGCGACGTAATGATCGATGCTCCTTCAACAATCAACCGAGAACAATTACAGGAATTGGGATTGAAAATAATTGAAAAACAAACCGAATAAGAATTCATTATTTTCAACAAATTAAGACCTGAATAAAAATGCCATTCACCAAAACCACCGAACAGGATTCTCACTACGACCATTTGGAGAAAATGGAAGTCGGAGAATTACTGAAATCCATAAATAACGAGGATAAAAAAGTGGCCATGGCGGTGGAAAAAAAACTCCTTGAAGTTGAAAAATTGGTTATCGAAGTGGTGAAAAAACTTCAGGATGGAGGACGTCTCTTTTATCTCGGAGCGGGAACCAGCGGAAGATTGGGAATTCTGGATGCCAGCGAATGCCCTCCAACTTTTGGAGCTTCCCCGGATTTGGTCATCGGATTGATTGCCGGAGGCGATAAAGCCATCCGAAATGCGGTGGAATTTGCCGAGGACAGCCACACTCAAGGCTGGGAGGATTTAAAAAAATATTTTGTCTCCGACAAGGATTTTGTGATTGGAATTGCCGCTTCAGGCACCACTCCTTATGTGGTAAGTGCTTTAGAAAAATGTAATGAAAACAATATTCTTACCGGTTGCATCACCTGCAACGAAGGAAGCCCTTTGGCTCAAATCGCAAAATTTCCGATTGAGGTGGTAGTAGGACCTGAATTTGTCACGGGAAGTTCGCGGATGAAAGCCGGAACAGCACAAAAAATGGTGTTGAACATGATTAGCACAGCCACTATGATTCGTCTGGGAAAAGTTAAAGGCAACAAAATGATCGACATGCAACTTTCAAACGAAAAGCTTGTGGAGCGCGGCATACAAATGATTTCGAATGCACTGCAAGTCCCAAAAAAAGAAGCCGGGAAACTACTCAACAAATACGGCAGTGTGCGAAAGGTGCTGGAAAAAAGGAAATTTGACTGTTAAGTTTAACTCGCTGATTTGTCGTAAATTCGAAACCATTTACAAGAAAAAATGAAACACACCGATAGACCTATGCTACTGAAAGGCCTGCGTTTTCTTGCAGGTGCTTTGCCCTTGGCGGCAATTGGCCCCATCGTGATTTTTTCGGCGTTCAACAATCAAGATCATCCCTGGTATATCCCCATTTTAATATTAGGATTACTGGCAGCTGCAGGTGCTATTTTCTTGATGTTCAAAGGGATTATGACCATCATGAAAGCAATATTCGACTGAGTTTGTATCAGTTCTCTGAATAAATTGAAAGGCATGTTATTTTGTGTATCTATATCATGAAATGATTTAAAAATCAAATTCTAAAAACATCCGTTTCTTGAGCGCTCTTCGCCGACTTTTTAAACACACTTTCATTTACGGTCTGGCCACCGTCTTGCCACGGATGTTCAGCTTTTTGTTGGTGCCACTCTACACGGCTGTTCTCCCTACTGCAGAATACGGTTATATCACCGTAATTTATGCCTATTTCATACTCTTCAACGTCATTCTGGCTTACGGAATGGAAACGGCTTTTTTTAGGTTTTACACCAAATCCGAAAACAAATTGGAAGTCATGTCCACCTCGGCTTGGTCGCTGGTGATTTCTTCGATATTGATACTGTGTTTGGCTTTTTTGTTTCGGGAAAATATATCCGTATGGACCCATATTCCGGTTGCTTATATTTCTTTTGTAATCGGAATATTACTTTTTGATGCCTTGGTTATTATTCCATTTGCTTATTTAAGGGTTAAACAGAAACCCATAAAATATGCAATCATCAAAATCCTGAATGTCATCATCAATCTGGGATTGAATTTGTTTTTTCTACTCTGGTTGGGAAATCTGTCGAAAAAAAACGGATTTTGGGAAGGCTTATATGTTTCCGATTTTGAAATCAGCTATGTGCTTATCGCCAATTTAATTGCCAGTGGAGCAACTTTATTATTGATGATGCCGTTTTATTTTAAACTGAGATTTCATTTTGACCGCGAGCTTTGGAAAAAAATGATGGCCTATGCCCTACCCGTTTTGGTAGCCGGACTGGCTTTTTCCATCAACGAAGCTTTCGACAAGATTTTACTGGATTATCTCTTGCCTCAAGATATCGCAAAAGAAAAAATCGGGGCTTATGGCGCGTGTTATAAACTGGCTGTCTTTATGACCCTTTTTGCGACGGCTTTCCGATTGGGAATCGAACCCTTTTTTTTCACCCATGCAAATTCGGAAAACGCCCCAAAAACCTATGCGGCAATCACCAAATATTTTGTGGTTTTTGGAAGCATAATTCTCGTAACGGTAATGGTTTTTCTAGATTTTTTAAAAGAGATGATCATCCGAGAAGAGTCCTACTGGGAAGCCATGGGGATCGTGCCGTTGATTCTTTTGGCCAATTTGTGTCTGGGGATTTATCACAACTTATCGGTGTGGTACAAAATCACCGACCGCACCAAATTTGGCGCCTACATTTCGGTTGCCGGAGCAGTTTTGACTATCTTACTTAATTTTGCTTTAATTCCCTCCGTAGGATATTTTGGATCTGCCATTGCCACGCTGGCAGCTTATGCATTTATGATGCTGCTTTCGTTTTATTTCGGAAAAAAATACTACCCCATTCCCTATGATTTAAAAAAAATAATTGGATATTTGAGCATTGCCATCGGAATTTCCGGAGTATCATTTTATCAATTTCGAGGCAATCTCATAGTAGGCAGCTTATTCTTGTTGAGTTTTCTTTTAATTATATTTATATCAGAAAGAAAAGAATTAAAAACAATTTTAAAATCTTAAACAAGAATTCGAAAAAAAACATTTATTTTAACCTTTAATTCTCCCTCTTTCCCTATTTCAATTTTAACACAGAAATCATGATAGAAGAAGCAAAGGCAATCCGGTTAAAAATAAGTTTGGTCGGCTCCGATCCCTTGATTTGGCGACGGATTGTAGTGGACAGTAGAAATACTTTTCACGATTTAGACATCATCCTCCAGATAGCTATGGGGTGGGAATCCATACATCATTATAACTTTAAAGTGGATAATTATCACATCACCACCCACGATGAAGCTTTTAATGACATTGGACCGGAAGACTCAAAATCAATTGACGCCCAAGACCTTACCTTACACGATGCCTTGCTGAGAAGTGGAGTGAAAAACTTCCTCTATGAATATGATTTGGGAGATGGTTGGATCCACAATATCCAGATCGAAAGTGTGAAGGAGCTTGAAGAAGAATATTATCCAATCTGTCTTGATGGGGAAATGAGCTGCCCTCCGGAAGATTGTGGAGGCATTCCCGGATATTATCGCATGTTGAAAATTTTGGATAACAAACTTCACCCGGAACATGAAAGTATGAAAGATTGGTTGGGAAGAGATTTTGACCCTGAATTCTTTTCCACAGAAGAAGTGAATATGCTCTTCGCGCTACATTTGGGAGAGGAAGAAAAATTTCAAGACAATGAATTCGATGAATATCAATTAGAAAAACTAGCAGAAAAAATGACATTCTCCGGCACCTTGGAAATGAATATCGTCAACATATCTCCTCATCCTTTGCCCAAATATGAGTCAGAATCGTCGGCGGGCATGGATTTACGTGCCTTCATCGAAGGAAAAATCACTTTAAAACCCTTGGAAAGAACCGTAGTAAAAACCGGTTTATTCATCGAGCTTCCTCACGGATATGAAGCACAAATACGACCACGAAGCGGTTTGGCAGCAAAACACGGAATCACGGTTTTGAACGCTCCCGGCACCATTGATGCGGATTATCGTGGGGAAATTGGAGTGATTTTGGTTAACCTTTCCAATGAAGCATACACTATCGAAGATGGAGATCGTATCGCACAAATGGTAATTTCACATCATTGCCGAGCCTTATGGAATGAAACCGACGAATTGGGATCTACCCGTCGTGGTGAAGGCGGATTCGGAAGTACCGGAAAAAGTTGATTTCCTCATCGAAAAATTTGAATCTCTAAGGAATCACCCTCCCTAATAAACGTAAAAAATTCTCAATGAAATTATTCCGTTGAGAATATGAATATATTTTTGGGTATGTTCATCACTTATTTATCACAAATC
>CAYPGZ010000056.1:0-11105 GCA_964410335.1 uncultured Flavobacteriaceae bacterium
AGATTAAAATAATCTTCCCCCGGTCGGTGTTCATGTGGATAAAAACCCAAAAATCGCGAAAGCTTTACCAAAAAAAGTAAATGAAAATTCACCACCTGACAATGTTCATCCAGCCAAAATAATGATTTTTCCAAAAAATCAAACAACCGGGGATTGGCTTCCTCTTCTTGAATTGAATTTCGCAAAGTTTCGGCAAGGAATATCGCAATAGATGATTTATCAACTTGTGTGGGAATGCTTTTATAGGGATAAGTGGTTTTTGCCTCGCGGATATAGTGCAAATCCCGATTATCTTTATGCAAAGCCACAATCTCCAATTGGGTCATAGGCTGAAACATCGAAACCCGCAATTTACCTTTTTTGGAAGCGAGGATATTGCGCAACAAATAGGATTTCAGTCCGTGATTTTCTGTAAAACATTTTACGATTAAATCTGCATCGGCGTATTTCAGAGAAGAAAGAACTATTGCTTTTGTTGAAATCGGATCCATTATCGGATAATCATAATTTTACTCACCTTGGTATCGAGCTGATCTTCGGAAGTAATCAATACTAAATACACACCTGAAGCCACTTTGTATCTTCCAAAAGCTTGGGTGTCCCACTGCACATTCCCTCCATCGGAAGTGGTTTCATAAACCAGATTGCCCTCAATATCAGTGATTTTTACATTGGCATTTTGGGTGAGATTTGCAATGGTTACCAAACCCGTGTAACCCGGACGTACAGGATTAGGATAAACATACACATTTGCCAGGGTTTCCTGAGCCTGCACGGCAACACCGCGAAAGGCAACCAACCCACGAGTGGTGCCAAAATAAACTTTTCCCGACACCTCATCAATTTCAACACTGTTTACACTGTTTGTGGGCAAAGGAGAGTTTTCGGCCGTGAAATGATAAATCGTTTTTTGTCCGTTTGGCGAAACATAAAAAACACCCACATCGGCGGTTGCAATCCATTTGTTGTTCTTTCCGTCCACGGCGATGTCGGTGATATATTGCTCAAAAAGCAGTTCTTGTGCCACATCTCCTTCTAAAAAAATTATGGGATTCACCCGGAGATTAGAAGGATTTTGAAAAACCACAGAAGGCCCGTAAGCCACTCGCAATCCGTCATCGGTGCCAATCCACAATTGATTATTTTGATCAAAAGCCATCGCACTGATCACGGGATTGGGATTGTATCCATCGGGAAAATCCACTCCCGGCAGACTGCTGATAATTCCTTTTGAAATACCCGTGGAGGGTTGATAGGCAATAATTCCGGATTTCATTGTGGCCATAAACACATTTCCTGAGGGACCTACGACCACGTCTCCCGTTCCACCCACCATAGGATCGGGAAAACCTTCTGAAACATCTATATTTTGAATTTTCCCGCCGGCTAGTCTTTTTAAAGGATTATCTACTATACTATTGGAAAGATAAAGATTACCCTGTCTGTCAAAATCCAATCCTCCAATGCGTGTATCGGAATTGGTGCCGGCATTTTGTGAAGTGGCCTCCAAATTGCTATTGAAAACAGTGTATTTATCCACCAGCTCTCCATTATCAAACCGCAAAATCCCATCAAAATAACTACTGATATATACTTCCTGTCGATTAATTGGATTTATGGCTACATCCGAAAGTTCCGGAGTTTGAATTTCCTCATATGAAAAATTCTTCCATGCTCCATTTTTCATATAACTCAACCCGCGCTTAGTAATGGGATACGGGTTAAAATCTTTATCATATTCCCCATACACCACCCAAAGTTCATCGGGAACGGCAGTCATATTAAAAACCCGATTCAAAAGCGGCCCATTAGGGCTAATGGCTTTGTATTGTGTGGGAGTGGGAGCAAAAACTTCCAACAACCCCAAGGTGGTGTGGCCGAGATAAATCCTATTGGCAAAATATTCGGCAGCGCTCAAATTCAAATCTTCTCCGATATTCGTCACTGCTGCAATTTCAGAAAGTTGTTCGTCATAAATACGAACCTGTGTAGTTGTGGTAAGCACCAAGGCTTCCACAGAAGCCCGCAAATCCCGGATTTTTTGTCCGTAGGAATTAACCAATTGAATTTGGTTTCCTTGTAAAAGATACAATTGATTGGCAGAATTAGTGGCATAAATTTTATTATCAAAACTCACTACTCCATTCCAATCTCCGGGTGAAAAAACTTGCCATTGGGTATAATCTACCAAATTGCTGTTTTGCAAATTTCCATACATCAGCCCGTTTTCTGTGGCAGCATAAATTCGTTCCCCCAAAATTGCGGTTTGTCGTACTTTAAGCGGAGCACCGTTATTTCCTACAAAATAACTCTCGTTAAATTCCAAACGCGACATATCAAAAACGGAAATACCATAATCTGTAGAAATATAGACTTTCCCTTCATGCTCCAAGAAATGATTAATTATTTTCCTGTCCGGGGAAATGGTTTGTTTTTCCCGAATATCGATGACCGCCAAGATTTCATCTTCATCGGAAAGCACAATCTCGATAAGTCCGTTTTCATAACCTATCAAAAGTAATTTGTTTGCCACCGAATAATAGATTTCAGAAATATTTTCTCCTGACAATCCATGAATGGAAGAGGTTTTTTCAATCACTCCACTCCCAATTTGGTAAGAAAAAACAGCATTTTCGGCAGCGGCATAAATTTTCCCGCCCGCATAGGCGACATCTTTGATATTATAATAAGAATAAAAACCTTCCCAGGTACGGGAAAAATCCTGAGCCATCGTAATCACAGGGAAAAGAAAGAAAATAAGGAGAAATTTCTTGATCATATCTTCCAAACGCAAAAAACTCAATTTTAGTCCATTCGGCTTCCGCTTTGTCACATTGGCGGTATCATCTGCCATTTCTTGTACTTTCAGACTACACCCTGAGCCAGCATGGCATCGGCAACTTTCACAAAACCGGCAATATTTGCTCCTCGTACATAATCCACATAATCATCGTCCTCTTTTCCGTAGAGCACACAAGCGTCGTGGATGTCATTCATGATATGATGTAATTTATTATCCACCTCCTCGGCACTCCAACCGTAGCGCAATGCGTTTTGCGACATTTCCAGTCCGGAAGTGGCCACTCCACCGGCATTTGAGGCTTTTCCCGGAGAAAACAATATGCGTTTTTTATGAAAAACTTCAATTGCCTCGGGAGTACAGGGCATATTGGCTCCTTCTCCAACAGCAATGCAACCGTTGGCCACCAAAGTTTTGGCATCTTCCCCGTTTAGTTCATTTTGTGTGGCACAAGGCAAAGCCACATCACATTTTTCTTTCCAAGGGGTGGCGCCTTCAATGAATGTGGCATGCGGATATTTTTCCACATATTCACTAATCCTTCCCCGGCGTTCATTCTTCAATTCTACGACAAAAGCCAGTTTTTCTTCATTGATGCCTTCTTCATCAAAAATATAACCCGAAGAATCAGAAAAAGTAACCACTTTCGCGCCCAGATGAATTGCTTTTTCGGCGGCATATTGTGCTACATTGCCCGAACCGGAAACGGTCACTACTTTTCCTTCCAGCGTATCATTTTTGCGTTTCAGCATATTTTGCATAAAATACACATTTCCATATCCCGTGGCTTCCGGACGAATCAAAGAACCGCCATAGGACGTTCCTTTTCCGGTAAGAATGCCGGTAAATTCATTACGGATGCGTTTATATTGCCCAAAAAGATATCCGATTTCGCGTGCGCCTACGCCTATATCACCGGCGGGAACATCAGTTTCGGGACCGATATGCCGATAGAGTTCGGTCATAAAACTTTGACAAAACCGCATGACTTCGTTATCGGATTTTCCTTTGGGATCAAAATCCGAACCGCCTTTTCCACCCCCCATCGGCAAAGTGGTCAAACTGTTTTTGAAGACTTGCTCGAAGGCTAAAAATTTTAAGATACTCAAATTCACCGAAGGATGAAAGCGCAAGCCTCCTTTGTAAGGACCAATTGCAGAATTCATCTGCACGCGGTATCCACGATTGACCTGAGTTTCTCCTCGATCGTCAATCCAGGCTACCCGGAACATGATTACCCGTTCCGGCTCAACCATGCGCTCGAGCAATTTGGCATTTTGATATTTTTTGTTTTGTTCAATAAAGGGGATGATGGTTTCCACAACTTCATGAACGGCCTGCATGAATTCCGGTTCATTTGGATTTCTTACCAAAATCGAATCCAGAAATTTTTTGACCTTTTCGTCCATTTTTTGAAGGATTGAATTTTTCGGGTTGCAAATATACTAAGTTCATGTGTATCTACTTGATATTAATACAACCCGAAATCGAAAATTGGAAACCTCAAGCCTGAAAGCCTAGCCTAAAGCTTGCTCCAAATCTGCCAGCAAATCCTTTTCATCTTCAATGCCTACACTCAAACGAATCAAAGAATCCACCACGCCGCTTTTTTCTCGTTCTTCTTTCGGAATGGAAGCATGAGTCATACTCGCCGGATGTCCTGCCAACGACTCTACTCCCCCGAGAGATTCGGCTAGGGTGAAGGTTTTTAGTTTTTTTACAAAATCCACTGCAGCTTCAAAGTTTCCTTTTATCGTAAAAGAAAGCATTCCTCCGAAATCTTTCATTTGTTTCTTGGCAATGTCGTGATTGGGATGGCTTTCGAGTCCCGGCCAAAATACTTTTTCCACTTTGGGATGAGTATTCAAATATTCTGCTACTGCCCTCCCGTTTTCACAATGCCGTTGCATACGCACGTGCAGGGTTTTAATTCCGCGAAGACATAAAAAACTGTCCATGGGGCCGGCAATGGCTCCTCCTGCATACTGGATGAAATATAGTTTTTCATAAAGTTTTTCATCATTCAACATCAACGCACCCATAACTACATCACTGTGACCACCGAGATATTTTGTCGCACTGTGCATCACGATATCTGCTCCCATCTCAAGAGGTCGTTGCAGAAAAGGTGTGGCAAAAGTATTATCCACCGCAGTTAAAAGCTCATGTTGTTTGGCCAGTTTCGATACGGCCTCGATGTCGATGATGTTCAACATCGGATTGGTGGGAGTTTCGATCCAAATAAGCTTGGTGTTGCCATTGATTTTTTCTTCAATTTTCTCCATGCTCTCCATTCCCACAAAATGAAATTTAATACCGTAATCGGCAAAGATTTTTGTAAACATACGATAGCTGCCCCCGTATAAATCGTGAGTGGAGATAACTTCATCGCCGGGTTTCAACAATTTCATCACCGCATCGATGGAGGCAAGTCCTGAAGCAAATGCCAATCCGTATTTTCCATTTTCGATACTCGCGAAGGATTTCTCCAAAGCGGTACGCGTTGGATTTGAACTCCGGGAATATTCATGGCCTTTATGACCACCCGGTTCGGTTTGAGAATAAGTGGAAGTTTGATAAATCGGGGGCATCACTGCTCCGTATGCGGGATCGATATCTTCTTGTCCGCCGTGAATTGTTTTGGTGTTGAAATTCATGAGTTTAATATTTTTTCAAGTTCAATAAATTAAATCCAAAAACGGAAATCACACAATCCTTTTGACGGTATTTTCAGTTTACAACCAAGGGTGTGGAAATCACTCAATCCGGATTTTTCACAAATGTACGGCTCCCCTTTGCATTCCAAAAATCATTTAGGGGTTTCTTGGGAAGTGGCTTTTTTTCGCTCCGTTAAAATATCAGGAAAACACGGCTCTTAAAGTAGTTATTTTTAATCTTATAAAATTTAAATCCCGAAAAAAACAAATCTATATATTTCCACTACTTTTGTACTATCAACTTCTCAAAGACATGAAAAAAACGCTACTTCCCGTATTTTTTGTTCTGTTACTTTTTGCGTGTAAAGAAGAAAAAGCACCGGAACTCAATTATACCCTGAGAAGTATTTCTTCTAATGATTTTTCGGAATGCAAAGCACAAGCCTGTCCGGGAATTCAAATTGATTACCTCGAATTTGGCGACAAAGGAATTTCTCGAAAAATCGGACAGATTATGGAAAACCGACGTGCCCGAATTTTTATGGATACCGAAGAAGATCTTCCAAAAACCTCATTGGAAGAGGCTCTTCGGGCATTTATTGCTGAGTTTCATGATTTTCAAAATAACTTCCCCGATTTCGATGCCGATTACGAAGTCAGGATAAAAGAGGAAATCGTGAATCGAACCGATGAAATTTTGGTTATCGAAACCAAACATTATTTATATAAAGGAGGTGCTCACGGTTATGGTGCGGTTAATCTTGCCAATTTTTCTTTGGAAACAGGTGAATTGCTGACGGCAGAAGATTTGTTCACCAACCTGGATGAATTTAAAGCTTACGCCGAAAAGAAATTCCGTGAAAAATATGGTATCTCCGAGGGTGAAAATATCAATTCCACCGGTTTTTTCTTTGAAAACGATGTTTTTGCCTTGCCGCAAAACATAGGAATCCTAGAAAATGAAGTGGTTTTAATTTATAATGCTTATGAAGTGGCTGCGTATGCCCACGGCGAAATACTGATGAAATTTCCAAAAAACGAAATCCCGGTGAAATTTTAGACAATTTATCATTTTTCGGCAAACTTTCTGCCTTTTATTACCTTTGCCATTCAAATCACAATCCATGATTCAGTCCATGACAGGTTTTGGGAAAAGCCTACTTTCTCTTCCCACCAAAAAAATCACCCTGGAAATCAAGTCCCTCAACAGTAAAAATCTGGACTTAAACGCCCGTATTCCCTCGCAATATCGTGAAAAAGAGCTCGATTTTCGAAACCTTATTGCCGATTCTCTCGTTCGCGGGAAAGTAGATTTTACCATACATGTGGAAAGCACCGGCACCGAAACCGCAACAGAAATCAATAAAAAACTGGTGAAAAAATATATGGACGAACTTTCCCGGATCGTAAAGCCCGGTGAAAGCCAGCAGATGGATTTGTTAAAAATGGCCATCGAACTTCCGGAAGCCTTGACCAGCAAGCGCGAAAAAATCACCAAAAGCGAGTACGATGCCATTCAAAAAAGTTTGAAAGAAGCTTTGAAAAACCTCAACGATTTCCGCACAGCGGAAGGCAAAGCTCTGGAAAAAGATTTGCAACTGCGCACAAAGAACCTAAAAAACCTCTTAAAAAAAGTAGGGAAAATCGATCCTGAGCGGATTAAAGGAGTACGCGAAAGGCTTCATAAACATGTTGCCGAACTCAAAGAAACCATAGATGAAAACCGATTCGAACAGGAATTGGTTTATTATATTGAAAAATTTGATATTTCTGAGGAAAAAACGCGTTTGGAA
Organism: uncultured Flavobacteriaceae bacterium; assembly: GCA_964410335.1. GTDB lineage: Bacteria > Bacteroidota > Bacteroidia > Flavobacteriales > Flavobacteriaceae > DASSWG01. The sequence continues at coordinate 7,251 of CAYPGZ010000056.1, forward strand.
AATCATTTGGATTATTTTGCAAAAAATTTAAAATCCAAGGATTCCAACGGGAAAAAACTGGGTTTCATTTCTCAGGAAATGGGTCGTGAAATCAATACCATCGGTAGTAAATCCAATTATGCCCCCATGCAACAATTGGTAGTTCAAATGAAGGATGAATTGGAAAAAATCAAGGAACAACTGCTAAACGTCTTGTGATGATTGAAGGAAAACTCATTGTTTTTTCGGCACCTTCGGGCTCGGGAAAAACCACCATCGTCCAACACCTTTTAAAACAAGAGGAATTGAATTTGGGTTTCTCGATTTCCGCCACTTCCCGCAAACCACGCCCCGACGAGGTGGATGGAAAAGATTATTATTTCATGTCGCTCAAAGAATTCAAAAAACACATCAAAAACGGAGATTTTTTGGAATGGGAAGAAGTCTATCGCGACAACTTCTATGGCACCCTGAAAAGTGAAGTGGAAAGAATTTGGGATATGGGTAAGCACGTGGTTTTTGATATCGATGTGGTAGGCGGCTTGGATATAAAAAAAATATATCCCGAACGCACCCTCGCGGTATTTGTGCAGCCTCCCAGTATCGAAGAATTGAAAATCCGTTTGAAAAAACGCAAAACCGAAACCGAAGAACGCATCAATATGCGTGTGGCAAAGGCTTCGATTGAAATGGCCACCGCCCCGCAATTCGATTTTACTATCCTAAACAACAATCGTGAAGAAGCCTTGAAGGAAGCCTATAAATTGGTGGAAGATTTTTTGAGTAATTCTAAGAAATAATCCTCGCTTTTAAGCTTTAGGTGAGATGAAAAAAACCGGTCTTTATTTTGGCACTTTCAATCCCATTCATATCGGGCATTTGATTATTGCCAACCACATGGTAGAGTTTTCTGACATGGATGAAATCTGGTTGGTGGTGACGCCTCATAATCCTTTTAAGAAAAAAAGCAGCTTATTGGACGATCAGCGCCGATTGGAAATGGTCTATCTCGCCACGGAAGACTATCCAAAAATATTTCCTTCAAAAATCGAATTCGGGTTGCCTCAACCCAATTACACGGTAAATACGCTGGCGGTATTAGAAGAAAAATATCCCAAAAGGGAATTCTCTTTGGTTATGGGAGAAGACAATTTGAAAAGTTTCCACAAATGGAAAAACAATGAGGTCATCCTGGATCGTCACGAGCTTTTCGTCTATCCCCGGATTTCTGTTCCCGAAAAAAGTGTGGACAGCAGCTTAATCCAACATCCCAAAATACATCTGATTGATGCACCGATAATAGAGATTTCTGCTTCCGCAATCAGAAAAGCCATCAAAGCCGGAAAAAACGTGCGTCCGCTGCTGCCTTCGGGTGTTTGGGAATTTATTGATGGCGGCAAACATTACCTTTGATTTTCTTTAATTTTCCCAATTAACCCGATTGCACGGATTTCCGTACTTTTGAAGCTATGGAAAATATCCAAAAATTTGCGGTCATCGGAGGAGGAAGCTGGGCGACGGCCATCGTGAAAATGCTTTGCGAAAACCTGGACGAAGTGCATTGGTATATGCGTAATGCTCAGGCAATTACTCATATTAAGAAAGAAGGCAATAACCCGAATTATTTAAGTTCGGTGGAACTCGATACGGGCAAACTTAAGCTCACAAACGACATCAATAAAGCAGTGTCTGCAGCAGATTATCTGATTTTTGCCGTGCCTTCCGCGTTCTTGGAAAGCGAGTTGAAAAAACTGAAACTTCCCCTCAAAGACAAGACTATTTTCAGCGCTATCAAAGGCATTGTTCCTGAAAGCAGCCTAATCGTCGGAGAACATTTTCATGATAGGTATGAAGTTCCTTTTAAGCAAATTGGGGTCATCACCGGGCCTTGTCACGCCGAAGAAGTTGCTTTAGAGCGACTTTCCTATCTCACTATTGCTTGCGCCGATGAAGAGAGAGCAAAAATTATAGCCGATTCGCTGCAAAGCAGTTATATCAAATGCAATACCAGTGAAGATATTATCGGTACCGAATATGCAGCCATGCTAAAAAATATTTATGCCGTTGCTGCGGGAATTGCCCATGGATTGGGTTATGGCGATAACTTTCAAAGTGTGTTGATGAGCAATGCCATTCGGGAAATGAAACGTTACATCAAAAAAATCTACAAGATGAAACGAAACATTAATGATTCGGCGTATTTGGGTGATTTGCTGGTAACGGGCTATTCCACTTTCAGCCGCAACCGCATGTTTGGAAACATGATTGGGAAAGGCTATACCGTGAAAAGTGCACAGATGGAAATGAGCATGATTGCGGAAGGATATTATGCTACTAAAAGTGCCTATGAAATCAATAAAGCCAAAGGAAAGAAAAAGGCACGAACCCCTATTATTAATGCGGTTTATAGGATTTTATACGAAAAAGAAAATCCAAAAAAAGCATTTCTGAAATTGGTGGAGAAACTCAGTTAGAAAAAATCTACCTGCTGCTGAAGAGGTGCTTTTTGTCTTTAAAACAAACCGGCTTTAAGAAAACTTTTATTCTTCTTTCTTTAAATGTTATAATAAATCTAATTTTTTCGATATTTCCACAAAAGGCTTTATGTTTATCCGTTCGTTTTGAAGCATCCTGTAGGAACTAAATTTATCAAATCCCTATGTCAAAAACTACCAAAAAACACGAAAAAAAAACCTCAAAAAGCCTTGGAAGCTTTGGTAGTAATATCCCTTCTTTTTTAGAGAATGGGAAGTTAATAGGAGAAAACCTCACCACCCCGGAAGAAGCCATACGAGAGTCGAATGAGCGGTTTCGCATCATGATGGAGCAATCTCCATTGAGCATTCAGATATTTGACAAAAACGGCGCCACCCTGGAAGTTAACCGGGCTTGGGAAATCATGTGGGACAGTACCCACGAGGAAGTTAGAGACTACAATATTTTAAAAGACAAAGAACTGAAGGCCAACGGGACCATGAAGTATATTCTTCGTGCCTTCGCGGGCGAAGCAGTGCGTTTGCCTGAAGTGTATTATGATCCGAAAAAAATTGGAAAAAAAGGACGCCCCCGCTGGTTGGAAGGCTATATTCACCCTCTCTCCACTCAAAATGGCATTTTGAAGGAAGTTGCTTTAATCCATTTTGACATTACCGAACGCAAAAACACCGAATACGCCAACGCCTTATTGGGTGCCATCGTTAAAAACTCCGATGATGCCATCATCAGCAAGGATCTCAATGGCATTATCACCAGTTGGAACGAAAGCGCCGAACAGATTTTCGGCTTTACGGAAAAAGAAGCTATAGGAAAATCTATCCAACTGATTATTCCCCAAAACCGTATCAAAGAGGAAGAACGGATTTTACAACAAATCAGAAACGGGCTCCCCATAGATCATTTTGAAACTGTTCGGCAACACAAAGACGGAACTCATCTGGATATATCATTGACCGTTTCACCGATTAGAAACCGTCAGGGAAAAATTGTAGGAGCATCCAAAATTGCCCGAAATATTACCGAGCGCAAACGACACGAAAAGGCAATCCGAAAAAGTGAACGGGATTATCATGAACTCATCAAATCTTCGCCGTCGATGATTGTCACTTTTGACGGCCCGAATCACACCATCGGAGTGGTGAACGATGCCGTACTAAAAACTTGGGGAAAAGAAAAAGATATTATCGGAAAACCTTTGGCCCAAATCCTGCCCGAGTTACATGAACAGGGAATTACTAAACTATTGGACAAAGTTTATGAGACGGGAGAAGTCATTAAATCCTATGAAACCCCACTTTATTTTTCTTCTGATGGGAATAAACACACCCGATTTTTCAACCTTGTGCTGTATCCGCGACACAATTCCGATGGAAAAATTAC
>CAYPGZ010000056.1:11205-12357 GCA_964410335.1 uncultured Flavobacteriaceae bacterium
AGCCATGAACTGAAAACTCCGGTTACGTCAATTAAAGGCTATATCCAACTTCTCTTAAATCTTCTCAAAAAAAATATTGAAGGCAGGGTGGCTATTTTTCCTTTTGAGTCTTCCTTGCGACGAATGGATCATCAAGTGAACCGCTTAACCCGGCTGATTTCGGAAATTCTGGATATTTCCCGTATTGACACGGCAAAATTTGAACTGTTAAAAAAACCTTTCAACATCGGAGAACTGGTGGATGAAACCATCCAAGATATAAAATACACCAATACCGGTCATCACATTTATATTCATCATATTTTTGATTGTCAAGTCTATGGCGATATGGATCGAATCGGACAGGTTTTGATCAATTTGGTGAACAATGCCGTGAAATATTCTCCCTCCAACAAAGAAATAAATGTATATGTGGAAAAAGACGGAAATGACTATGTGAAGGTCAAGGTTAAAGATGAGGGCATCGGCATTGCCAAAAAGGATTTAAATAAAGTATTCAACCGTTTCTACCGCGTAGAAGGAGAAAAACAGGACACCTTTGCCGGTTTTGGTATTGGTTTATTTTTATGTAAAGAAATTATAGAACGCCATGGAGGCACAATTGAAGTAGAAAGCGAAAAAGGAAAAGGCTCGGTTTTTAGTTTTAAATTGAAAATATATTCAGCGTAGAACCACAGCATAAAAAAAATGGGGAAGATATTAATTGTCGATGACGACAAAGGAATCGGGGAAATGTTACAGATGTTGCTCGAGATGAATGACCATCAGGTGAGTGTGTCGGACAATCCTAACGAAACAAACAAAAATATTTTAAATCAGGAAATCGATTTAGTCTTATTGGATAAGTTGATTTCGGGGGTGGACGGCACCGATGTGTGCTCCCAAGTGAAAAACAACGAAAAGACCAAACACGTTCGGGTTTTGATGATGTCTGCCCTGCACGAAGCAGAGCGAAAATGCAAAAATGCAGGCGCCGATGATTTTATCGCCAAACCTTTTGAAATCGATGAATTGTTGGAAAAAGTGAATGAGTTATTGGAAAATTAAAAATAAACGGAAGTGTATAAATCAATTTAGTTTATTTTTTACTTTTTTATATAACCATCCAATCACAACAAGAGCTGCGAGAATCCCGATGAGGCCTATAAACAG
>CAYPGZ010000057.1:0-12345 GCA_964410335.1 uncultured Flavobacteriaceae bacterium
ATATGGCCCATCAAGGAAAGTTGCGTCAGGTTGTTGCGTATCTTTTCCAGGAATAATAGCTGAAAGACGGTTTCTTTGCTTTCCAAAAACAAAGCTGCAATTTCAGGTTGAAGGCGGTCGATTATTGCCGCTTTTTCGGGGAATTTTTTTGGAAATGCCTTGGTGTACAAAACCTCATCGGCAATATTTTCTTGCCATTGACTGCCATAAGTTGCTTTTAGGTAACCTCTTTTCTGCCGAAGGTTTAAGAAGTATTTTGGAACATATTTCCCACTAAAACAAGATTCGTCCAGTTCATTGTCCTTCAGTAGTTGAAAGAAACATGTTGTTTTTTCGGCAAGGGTCTTTTTCAGGTTTTCGATTTTATCGTCCAGTTTTTCGGAAAACACCCGAAAATCTTCCAATGTTTTTTTGCCCAAAACCGCCAAGGGCAAACGGTTGTTTTCATTGACAAGTAATTTGGCAACTTCGTTCAGGTCATGTTCAATATCCCAGCTTTTATCATCATCGGCTTTTGATATAGCAAAATCAACCAAAGTTTTTGTAAGCTCTTCATCGTCGCCGGCCTGTGCAATCACACGGGAAACCGCTTCAGACAAAATCCTGCCACTGTCAATTTCAACCTCGTAGTTTACCTGCAGGCCCAAATCCTTGGCAAAAGTGCGCAACACCCGGTTGGTAAAGGCATCTATGGTGGAAATGACAAACGAAGAATAGTCGTGAAGAATGCTTTTTAAAATGTTTTTGGACTTTTCCTTGACCTGTTTTTCGGACAAGCCGGTATCGGAACAAACAAGCCTCAGCATATCTTTGAATTTTTCCGGGGTTTTCTCTTCCGAAAAAGCGGCCAGCCCGTCGATGATACGGGTTTTCATTTCCTCCACGGCTTTGTTGGTAAAGGTCATGGCGAGGATATTGCGATAGGCATCCGGGCGGTTTGCCATGAACAAAAGGGAAAGGTATTGCCGGGTTATCGCAAAAGTTTTCCCCGAACCTGCCGAGGCATCATAAACGGTGAAAGGCGAAAGATTATTCACGAGTGTATTTGTTTAGAAGGTAAAAAAATTGTCTTGGTAATAAATTGAATTTTTAAAAAAAAGGAAGGAAAGGATTAATAATGACGTTTTAAAATTCATAAAAAAAATCCTTTTTATTGTATTCCTCAAAATTAATACTAACAGGTAGATTTTGAAAAGATTTTGCATTAAATTTAGTTTAAAACTCGAATTAAATCTTGTCGAGGATGAGGTTCATCGTGTTTTGAATTATTCTTTTTTCAGCCTTAATATGGCGATAGATCCGGAGTTTCAAAATTTTTTTTACCTTTAAACTCTCAATCTCAAAAACACCCCAACGTTTTGGCTTTTGTAACTCTAAGCAAATCTTCTTTAAAACACAACTATAACTACTTAGACAATTTATTCAAAAAGAACAATATCGAATGGGCGCCGGTTCTGAAATTGCTTTGCGGTAATAAAACCTATCTGGAATATGTGCTTTCTCTTGGTAATAATCAAGTGGCCGATGCAAGGCTCAGCAATTTGAAAACCATCAAAACCATTAAGCCCTCTGCAGAAACCATTTATATCAAACCGCCGGCACAAAAACACATTCCAAAGGTGGTGCGGGTGGCGGATGTAAGTTTCAATACTGAGTTTACCACTATCAAATGGCTTTCTGAAGAAGCAGGACGACAAGGAAAAACCCACCGGATTATCATCATGATCGAAATGGGCGATTTGCGCGAAGGAATTATGGGCGAATCGCTCATGGGTTTCTACAAAAAAGTTTTTGAACTGCCCAATATCGAAGTTGCCGGAATCGGAACAAACCTCAACTGCCTGAACGGCGTGATGCCCAGCAAGGACAAATTGATTCAACTCAGCCTTTATGAACAACTCATCGAAGCTAAATTTGGGAAAAAAATTACCGGCGTTTCCGGAGGTTCTTCTGTAATGGTTCCTTTGTTGTTAAAAGGATTAGTGCCGCAAGGAATCAATCATTTTCGCGTAGGAGAAACTTTATTTTTTGGAAATGATCTTTTCGACAATTCTATCATCGAAGGGATGAAAAACGATGTGTTTACTTTGCATGCTCAAATTATCGAAGTTACAGAAAAACCCAGTGTTCCTTATGGCGAAATGGACACCAACCCTTCCGGGGAAACTTTTGAAATCGATGAGGTGCCCGATGAAGCATACGGTTCCACCCAAAAACGGGGAATCCTCGATATCGGGTTGTTGGACGTATCCAAAAGCGGATTTCTCACGGCCTTGGACAAAAAAATTGAAATAATCGGTGCGAGTTCGGATATGCTGGTCGTGGATTTAAGCAAAACAAAAAAAGTCTATAAAGTCGGTGATGTGGTCAAATTCAAAATGGACTATATGGGTGCCCTACGGGTCATGAACTCAAAATATATCAGCAAAGAGCTGGTGGATTGATTTGTAATATCTTAACACACTGCATGTTAGCAACAACACAAAGTTTTCTTAGGAGGATGTTATTTCGGGGGAAATCGTTCTAAAATTCACGTAAATTTGCGGCATTTAAATTCGGATAATTTTCCACATTTCGATAATTTGCTGTTATGAACACAAAATATATAGATCTCATATCCCAAACCTATTATTTCCCCCAAGAGGAATTCCAATTGAAGGACGACCACCTGCTTTTTCACGATATCGATTTAATGGAGTTAGTGGAAAAATACGGAGCTCCTTTTAAGTTTACTTATCTTCCAAAAATCTCTGAAAATATTCAACGGGCAAAATCTTGGTTTCAAACGGGAATTGAAAAAAATAATTATAAAGGAAATTATCATTTTTGCTATTGCACCAAAAGTTCACATTTCCGACATGTGCTGGATGAGGCACTAAAAAATGATATCCATATCGAAACTTCCTCAGCTTTTGATATCGATATTGTGGAGAAACTTAAAAAAAGTGGAAAAATAAAAGACGACACTTTTATACTTTGCAACGGGTTCAAACGAGAACGCTATATCGCTAACATCGCACGACTTATAAATAACGGTCATCACAATTGTATTCCCATAATCGATAATTACGAAGAAATCGATTTGCTTTCGGAAAACATACAAGGCGACTTCAAAATTGGAATCCGAATTGCCTCGGAGGAAGAACCAAAATTCGAATTTTATACTTCTCGGCTGGGGATTGGTTATCGAAATATCGTTCCTTTTTATGAAGATCAGATAAAAAACAATGAAAAGGTCGAGCTGAAAATGCTTCATTTTTTCATCAATACCGGAATTCGTGACAATGCGTATTACTGGAATGAGTTATTGAAATGTTTGAAAGTGTATGTGCGTCTGAAAAAAATCTGTCCCTCTCTGGACAGCCTGAATATCGGGGGTGGATTTCCCATAAAAAATTCGCTGGCTTTTGATTATGACTACGAATATATGGTAGACGAAATCATCAATCAGATTAATATTGCTTGCGCCGAAGCTGATGTGCCTGTTCCGCATATTTTCACCGAATTCGGCAGTTTTACCGTGGGAGAAAGCGGCGGAGCGGTGTATGAAGTTTTATATCAAAAACAACAAAACGACCGCGAAAAGTGGAATATGATAAACTCCTCGTTTATCACTACTTTGCCGGACACTTGGGCCATCAACAAACGATTTATAATGCTGGCCATCAATCGCTGGAATGATGAATATGAGCGGGTTTTATTGGGCGGACTTACCTGTGACAGCGACGATTATTATAACAGCGAACAACACATGAATGCGATTTATCTGCCGAAATATAAAAAAGAAAAACCGCTCTATATCGGTTTTTTCAATACCGGGGCTTATCAGGAAACCATCGGCGGATTTGGGGGATTGCAGCACTGTTTGATTCCTTCCCCAAAACATATTCTCATCGATAAAGATGAACAAGGAAAAATTATTACCAAATTATTTAGTGAACAACAAAAAAGCGAAGAGTTTTTAAAAATTTTAGGTTACGATGAAAAAGAGTAATTACGCCGGCATACCCGATAAATATGCCCGGTTGGATGATGCCCACGTGGTGTTGATTCCTGTTCCCTACGACGGAACAAGTACTTGGCAAAAAGGCGCTGACAAAGGTCCGGAAGCATTTTTGCACGCCTCTGAGAATATGGAACTTTTCGACATCGAAACGCGGAGTGAGCCTTATCGAAAAGGAGTGTATCTCGCCCCGCCAATCACCGAAAATTCCTCTCCGGAGAAAATGGTGGAAACGGTTCATCGAATCACCAAAAATTACATTAAACAAGAAAAGTTTGTCACCCTTTTTGGGGGAGAACATTCTATTTCTATCGGCAGTATTCGTGCGTTTAATGATTGTTTTGATGATCTGACCGTCGTACAAATTGACGCTCACGCCGATTTACGAAAAGAATATGAAGGCTCTGCCTGCAACCATGCGTGTGCCGTTTATGAAGCAAGTCAACATACAAACTTGATTCAGGTTGGGATTCGTTCAATGGACATGGAAGAACTGAAAAATATGGACGAAACCCAAACTTATTTTGCTCATGATCTTTACGAGGGATGGATGGAGGACGCCGTGGCACAAATGACACAAAATGTGTTTCTCACCATCGATTTGGATGCTTTTGATCCTTCGATTTTGCCTTCCACCGGCACTCCCGAACCGGGCGGCCTGTTTTGGTATGAAACCCTGGATTTTCTGAAAATGATTTTTGAAAAGAAAAACGTGGTCGGTTTTGACATCATGGAACTTTGCCCAAATCCCGACGAAAAATCCTCCGACTTTTTAGCCGCGAAGTTGTATTATAAATTATTGGCCTACAAATTCAATCTTTAAAATTTATTTTTTAAGCTCAATCTCAAACCCTACTCTCGATGAACATTTCAGAATTTATACAAAAGTATTATTTGCATTTTAACGCTGCCAGCTTGGTGGATGCGGCGAAAGCTTATGAGGCGCAATTAGAAAAAGGCTCGAAAATGCTGGTTTCACTCGCCGGAGCAATGAGCACGGCTGAGTTGGGAAAAATTTTTGCCGAGGTTATCCGCAAGGAAAAAGTACACATTATTTCTTGTACCGGCGCAAATCTTGAGGAGGACATTATGAACCTCGTGGCGCATTCACATTACAAGCGAATTCCGGAATATCGGGACCTGACCCCCAAGCAAGAGTGGGAACTCATGGAAAAAGGGCTAAACCGGGTGACGGATACTTGCATTCCCGAAGAAGAAGCTTTCCGCAGATTGCAAAAACATATTTTCAAAATTTGGAAGGATGCCGAAGAAAAGGGCGAACGGTATTTCCCGCATGAATTTATGTATAAACTCCTACTCTCCGGAGTGTTGGAAGAATATTATGAAATCGATATCGCCGATTCCTGGATGTATGCTGCTGCCCAAAAAAACCTGCCTATAGTTGTTCCCGGATGGGAAGACAGCACGATGGGTAATATTTTTGCCAGCTATGTGATAAAAGGCGAGCTTAAAGCTTCCACCATGAAATCCGGCATCGAATACATGGCTTTTCTCGCCGATTGGTATACCCAAAACTCCAAACCACATCCCGGAAATGAAAAAGGCGGAATCGGATTTTTTCAAATTGGAGGGGGAATTGCAGGAGATTTCCCTATTTGTGTAGTGCCGATGCTCTATCAAGATTTGGAACGTCCCGAAACGCCTTTCTGGAATTATTTTTGCCAAATTTCAGACTCCACCACAAGTTATGGTTCTTATTCCGGAGCAGTACCTAACGAAAAAATCACTTGGGGAAAACTGGATTTAGATACCCCAAAATTCATTATCGAAAGCGATGCCACCATTGTGGCTCCCTTGATTTTTGCCTATTTGTTGGGAATGTAAAAAAACCGAAAATATAAATCATCAAAGGGTTAGCTTTTTATGGCTAACCTTTTGTTTTTTAAACTTCTGAAAATCGTGTTAATAATTATTTCTCCAACTGATTTATTTCTTATTAATAGTGTATTTGTGAGAGAATAAAACTAGACAAAATCACCGTTTATAAACAATTACTTAGCCTATGCGATTCCTTCAGAAATAGTGTAAAACATTGTACTTTTGCAACTTCAATTCAATTCATATCATGTCTTTATCCGAACAAGAAATCGTACGCAGGGAAAAACTCGATGCTCTGCGAAAAATGAATATCAATCCTTATCCCGCTGATTTATATCCGGTGGACATCACTACCAAAGAAATCAAGGAAAATTTTGAGGAGGGAAAAAAAGTAATCATCGCCGGAAGACTCATGTCCCGTCGTATTCAGGGAAAAGCATCTTTTGCCGAATTGCAGGATTCCGAAGGACGAATTCAAGTTTATTTTAACCGTGATGAAATTTGTCCCGGAGAAGATAAATCCGCTTATAATGAAGTTTATAAAAAACTATTGGATATCGGTGATTTTATCGGAATTGAAGGAGAATTGTTTAAAACGCAAGTAGGTGAGCAGACCGTCATGGTCAAAAATTATACTTTGTTGAGCAAAGCTTTAAAACCTTTGCCTTTGCCCAAAATAGACAAAGACGGAAATGAACACGACAAATTCATCGACCCTGAGCTTCGCTATCGTCAGCGCTATGCTGATTTGGTGGTAAATCCACACGTGAAGGAAATTTTCAAAAAACGCACTAAGTTGTTCAATGCCATGCGCAATTTCTTCAACGAGCGTGGATATTTTGAAGTAGAAACCCCGATTTTACAACCTATTCCCGGGGGTGCTGCGGCAAAACCTTTTATCACGCATCACAATGCTTTGGACATTCCACTTTATCTGCGAATTGCCAACGAACTTTATCTGAAACGCCTGATTGTAGGCGGTTTTGACGGGGTTTATGAGTTTTCAAAAAACTTTCGCAACGAAGGCATGGATCGCACGCATAACCCGGAATTTACGGCTATGGAAATTTATGTGGCCTACAAAGATTACAACTGGATGATGGACTTTGCCGAAAAATTGATAGAACATTGCGCCATCGCAGTAAACGGATCTACTTTAGTGCGTTTTGGAGAACATGAAATAAATTTTGAAGCTCCCTACAAACGTGTGACCATGACCGATGCCATTAAGCAATATGCAGATTTCGACATCACCGATAAATCTGAGGAACAGCTGCGAGATGCCGCAAGAGCGATGGGAATCGAGGTCGATAAAACCATGGGTAAAGGCAAACTTATCGATGAAATTTTTGGGGAAAAATGTGAACCTCATTTCATTCAACCCACTTTCATTACCGATTACCCCAAAGAAATGAGTCCACTCTGTAAAGAACACCGGGAAGATCCAAACCTTACCGAGCGTTTTGAACTCATGGTTTGCGGAAAGGAAATTGCCAATGCCTATTCCGAATTGAATGACCCTATCGACCAGCGAGAACGTTTTGAGGATCAACTGAAACTCAGTAAAAAAGGAGATGAAGAAGCCACCGGGGCAATCGATTATGATTTTCTGCGCGCCTTGGAATACGGAATGCCTCCCACTTCCGGAATGGGAATTGGCATGGATCGGCTATTAATGTTTTTGACCAACAACAAATCCATTCAGGAAGTCTTATTTTTCCCACAAATGAAGCCTGAAAAACAAGCCTCTTTGCCTAAGAAAGAAGATTTTATAAAAATCGGCGTTCCCGAAGAATGGGCTGAACCCACGATGAAGGTTTTCGGTACGGTAAAAAATCTAAAAGAAAACAAAGCCTCCCAAATTCATCAACAGCTTAATGGCTACCGAAAAAAACATAAACTCGATATCCCGGCCATACAATTAGAGGAAGTTAAAACGTGGGTAAGTTGATTTTTTTCTTAGCGGGAAAATAAAACAACTAAACTATTTTTAGTATCATTGGGGGAAGTAAACATGCATAAATCATGAAATATTTCCCCCTTCTTATTTGCTTTTTTGCAGTTTCATGTATGGACAGCAAGGATGCAAAAAATGTATTTGCTTCGGATAAGGAAGCACAACCCCAGAAATTCTGTTTTCTCAGTGTTATCGGGGAGAATGTGCGAGATTCCTTAAAAATGAATTTGCAGATTGAAGACGAAAAAGTAACCGGCACTTATCACTGGCTTCCCGAAGAAAAAGATTCCCGAAAAGGAAAAATAAAAGCCACCAAGTCCGGGAATTCCATTGAAGGCGAATACGATTTTATACAAGAAGGAAAAAAGCAAAATCTTCCTATCCGAATTGAACTCCAAGACAATTCAGCCACAGTAATCACCAATCCCGGAATGCCCGATAAAATGGTGGTAGAGATTGAGAAAATAGCCTGTAAAGATTAATCGGTTTCCAAAAAAAAAAGTAAGTTTAAGCAAACAAATTCAACTGCGGATTTCTTTGTGTTTCGAACAAGGTACAATCCAATTCGGGGATTGACCGTCCCTTCAGATATTTGTTCCGTGCCACTTGCATGGTTTCCTTGATTTGTTCTGCAATCTTTCCTTCGCCTCGCATTCGGGTTCCAAAACGGCTGTCGTTTAATGATCCTCCATGACATTCTGCAATTTGATTAAGAATACGTTCCGCACGGTCAGGCATGGTTTTTTGAATCCAGTCGGTAAAAATTTCTCCAATGGCTCCATTTAGGCGCACCACAGTAAAACCCACCGAAGAAGCACCCATTTCTGCTACTTTTTTCACCAATGGTAAAATTTCGTGGCTGTTGAGGGAAGGAATAATGGGAGCCATCATCACATGCACGGGAATGCCGTTTTCGGAAAGTTTTTTTACGGTTTCCAAACGTTTCTTTATGCTTGCTGTGCGCGGTTCCAACAAACGCCGGGTTTCTTCTTTTAAAGAAGTGATAGAGATGCTTACCCGCACCAAATTGAGCTTTGCCATTTCCTTTAGAATATCCAAATCGCGAAGAATTAAGGCGTTTTTGGTTATGAAGCCCACAGGATGTTTGTATTTCCATAAAACCTCCAAACAACGACGTGTGATTTCTAATTTCCGCTCAATGGGTTGATAGCAATCCGTGTTGCCGGAAAACATGATGGGATAGGCTTTCCAGTTTCTGCTTTTTAGTTTTTTTTCCAATAATTCCGGAGCATTTTTTTTGACCAGAATTTTTTGCTCAAAATCCATTCCCGCACTAAACCCCCAATACTCATGTGAATTTCGGGCATAACAATACACACACCCGTGTTCACAACCTTGATAAGGATTGGCCGAAAACATCGATCCTACGTCAGGACTTTCGACTTTATTTACCAGACTTTTTGGGAAAACATCCAGATAGGAAGTCTTGTCATCCATCGGTTTTTCTCCTTCCTTAAGACAAAATTCCAGAAATTCGGGATTGATTTCGTGCTTATCTTGCAAATATTTATTGGGGACATTTTTTTGTGCGCCCCGCCCTTTAATGTGTGCTGACTTCATAAAAAATACCTTTGAGAAATCAATCCCAAAGGTATAATTAAATTTGGAAACATTCCTTTTTATTTGGAATATTTCCAAAATAGAAAGATTTGTTTTTTACTTAAGCGTTAGGAAAATCTGCTTTGCGTTTCTCCAAAAAAGCTTGCGTTCCTTCCTTGAAATCTTCTGTTCCAAATGCTTTTCCAAAAAGTTCGATTTCCTTTTGAAAACCGTTTTCGCCGTCTTTAAAATGGGCATTTACGGCTTCAATTGCCGCAGAAATGGCGACCATCGAATTTCTCATGATTTTTCGCGCAATTCCTTTGGTAAACTCCATCAGTTCTTCCTGAGTGGTGACCTGGTTCACCAAACCGTATTGCAAGGCTTGGTTGGCGTCAATCATTCCGGCGGTCATGATCATTTCCATGGCACGACCTTTTCCCACCAACTGCGGCAAGCGTTGAGTTCCTCCATAACCGGGAATTACGCCGAGCGAAGTTTCCGGCAAACCCATTTTGGCGTTATCTGAGGCAATACGAAAATGAGCCGCCAAAGCCAATTCCAATCCACCGCCAAGCGCAAAACCGTTGACGGCAGCAATTACAGGTTTTGGAAAATTGGCAATAAAATCAAAAACCTTTTCATGTCCATCGGCGGAAAGTTTGGTGCCTTCTTCCACAGAATAATCAGCAAATTCCGATATATCAGCTCCGGCGACAAAAGCTTTTTGTCCGGCGCCGGTCAGGATAATGAGTTTTGTTTTTTCATCAATCCTCAACATTTCAAAAGTATCGTGAATCTCGCCGAGGGTTTCCCAGTTCAGGGCATTCAATTTGTCGGGTCGATTGATGGTGACTATCGCAATTCCTTCAGACTCTTCGAGAAGTAGATTTTTGTTGTTCATGGTGTGCATAAATATTATTTCTGCTATTTTTTTTGGATGAAATTGAATATTATTTTTTGGGAAATTGAACCACAAATGTAGTTCCTCTTCCTTTTTCAGAGGTAAAGGTAACGTTTCCGTTGTAGGTTTCCACAATGTTTTTCACCATTCCCAGTCCAAGCCCCATTCCGCTGGATTTGGTGGTGAACTTAGGTTCAAAAATCTTGCTTTTGTTTTCTTCGGAAATACCGATACCATTGTCTGAAATTTCAATCCGCACGTTTTTTTCCATTTCCTTAATCGCGACTATTACCCGTGGATTCTCTTTCTGTTCCACAGCCTGAAGAGCATTTTTCACCAGGTTTGTTAATACTCTGATGAGTTGAGCACGATCAAATTTTGCCAGGATTTCTTCTTTTTCTGTTTTAAAAATAATATGCTCGTCGTTGAAGATATCCAAAGCTAACTTAGTGATTTTTGGGACGTTTAAAATTTCACTTTGCTGCGCAGGCATTTGTGCAAAATTGGAAAAAGCAGAAGCAATCGAACTCATCGTGTCTATTTGATGGATGAGCGTTTTGCTGTATTCTTTCACTTTTTTTCGGATTTCGGGGTCTTGAGGATTGAATTTTAGTTCGAAATCCTGAACAGTGAGCCGCATGGGTGTTAATGGATTTTTTATTTCGTGAGCCACCTGTTTAGCCATTTCCCGCCAGGCTTGTTCGCGTTCTGTGCGAGCAAATTTTGCAGCACTTTCTTCCAATTCATCCACCATCGAATTATAAGCTTGCACCAGAGTAAGAATTTCCCGACTGGCTTCTTCGGGTCTGATTTTCTTATTCTTCTGTCCCAGTCGGGTTTCGGTGATTTTATCGCTAACTTTTTTCAGGGATTTGGCAATGGTTTTCGAAAGGAAATAAGCCAATATAATAGCTATTACCAGCATAAAAACATACACCTGAGCCAGTCTTTTCAGAAATTCATTCAATTCACGCTGAATAAACCCGTCATCTTCAATGGCCGGCAAGTTCAATATTCCTAAAGGTTTAAAATAATTATCGGTGATGTAGGTGTAGGACGATTTATATTTTTGATCATCCACGACCATGTTTTTTACATAGCGTTTATCCGAAGAATGTTTCAGCGCATCAAGAATGTAATCCGGAATTTTAGTCTCCAGACTGTCTTTAAAAAAGGTGGCTTTTGAGGATTTCAACAAATGCCCGTTGAGATCATACATATTAATTTCCACATTGTGAATATCGCTGATTTCGTAGATCTTTTCCTTAAAAATCAAAGAGATATATTCCGTTTCTACAGGATAAGTTGCCGTGGAAAGAGTGTAGTTTATACTAGCGCGAATAGCGGCCTCCTTGCGTTCCAGTTTGTCCTTTTGATAGCGTTCTGCTTCCTCTCGATATTGATAAATCGTTACCCAAGCAATCAAAACTGAAGCGACCAACACCAATAGGATCATCGCCAAGAAAATGCGTGTACGCAAAGAACGAGTGAAAAAACGCATGATTCTTTTGGGTTTCAGATTTGAAGTTTCAGTTGTAGGACAAAAACCAGGCCTAAAATAACATAAAACATCCTAAGGAGAAAAAGAGGGCTTCCTTTTAAAAATTCCTACTCAGCCTTCTCGTTGAGTTTCCCTGATGTTTCCTCCTTCGGAAATGCTTTTTTATGAAAAACGATAAGCAATCCCACCCCAATACTGATGGAAGTATCAGCGATATTGAAAACCGGTTCGAAAAAAGTGAATTCCTTTCCGCCCCAAATCGGGAGCCATTCAGGAAGAATGCCTTCCCAAATCGGGAAATAAAGCATATCGACTACATGACCGTGAAACCAAGAAGAATATCCCCCTTCTGCAGGAAGGAATTCAGCAACCTGACCGTAGCTTCCCGAAAAAAGTTCGCCGTAAAAAACAGAATCGATGATGTTGCCCATAGCCCCGGCAAAAATCAAGGCAATCGCGGCAACCAAAACCCGGGAGCCGTTTTTTCTTATAGAATCCCAAAGCCAGTAGCCAATGGCGACGATTGCCACGAGGCGGAAAGCCGTCAAAATGGTCTTGCCGTATTCGCCGGGGATTTCCGC
>CAYPGZ010000058.1:0-11707 GCA_964410335.1 uncultured Flavobacteriaceae bacterium
CCTATTGTGCTCAAACCCGCAACCTCAATTTTTATGCTTGGATTTTTGGAAGGCGGTTCCACATTTGATGATTTTAAGGATTTTGATCCCTTCCAGCTTCATCGTTCGGCAGGACTGGGCCTACGATTATTCCTGCCACAGGTCGGATTGTTGGGAATCGACTTTGGATATGGTTTTGATCCCATTCCGGGAACAGGAGGAGAAGCCAATGGTTGGGAAACCCATTTTATTATTGGTCAACAATTTTAAACGAATTTGAAAGTTATATTTTTATGCTTTTTTAAAGTATGAAAAGCTGAAATACGAAACCTAATTTTTACATTTGGCACGATATTTTCAATACATTTGCACAATTATGGGTAGACGGGCTCTTTTATTGATAGTTATTTTTATGCTTATGTGCATACCCGCAAAGGCTCAACGAGGGCTTCAAATCGGATATGTGGACATGGAGTATATCCTTCAAAATGTTCCGGAATACCAAGAAGCTTTGACCCAATTGAATGCCAAAGCCCAAAAATGGAAAGGAGAACTCGAGCTGAAAAGAACCGAAATCGATGCGATGAAACAAAGTCTGGCAAACGAAAAACCTTTGTTGACAGATGAACTTATCGAAGAACGAGAAGGTGAAATTCAATACGAAGAAGAACAGTTGCTGGCACTTCAGCAAAAATATTTTGGACCCACGGGAGATTTGATAGTTCAGAAAAGACAATTGGTTCAGCCGGTTCAAGATCAAGTGTTTACGGCAATACAAGAAATCGGCAAAACCAGGCAGTACGATTTTATTTTTGACAATTCTGCCGATGCCTTGATGTTGTTTTCCGCAGATCGGCACGATATTAGTGATATGGTCTTGAACATGATTCAGCGTTCATCTCGAGTAAGAAATAACGAAAAGAAAAAAGAAGCAGCAGAAGAAGAACCCTATAAGTCGGTAAAAGACGCAGCTGAAGATCGTAAAGAAGAAGCCGAACGTCAAGCTGCAATCGACAAGAGAGAACGCGAACGACAAGCACGACTGGAAGAACGCCAACGTGTAAAAGATTCTATACGCGATGCACGACAAGCCGAATTTGAAGCTCGCCGACAAGAATTGCTGAGACGACAAGAAGAACAAAAAAGAAAACGCGATTCCATAAACAAGATTCGTCAAGAAAATAGAAACAAGGATTAATTATAAACGAATATTTAAACTCAAATTAAATCAAATTCAAACATGAAAAATTTCAAGACAATATTTATAGCTGCTGCATTGGTTTTTGGAAGTTTTGTTTTTGCACAAGCGCAAGAATCTAAAATTGCCCACATCAATACTCAAGAGCTTATCGAAGCGATGCCGGGCTATACTTCTGCAATGAGTGAGTTGGAGAAATTGCAAAATACCTATAGCACAAGTATAGAAGATATGATGAAAGAGGCGACTTCTCTTTCTGAAAAATATCAGGCAGAAGCCACCATGAAAACGGATGAAGAAAATGCAAACAGAGCCAGAGAACTCGAACAAACACAAGGTAAAATCATTGAATATCGCCAAAATGCTGCCCGCGATCTTCAAAAAAAAGAAGCAGAATTATTGAAGCCGGTTTTTGAAAAAGCTCGTGCTGCCATCAAAAAAGTGGCCAACGAAAAAGGCTTCGACTATGTTATGGATTCCACACAAGGTTCCGGATTGATTGTTGCAGATGGCTATAATTTAATGCCCGACGTGAAAAAAGAACTCGGCATTCAGTAAATCACGAATTTGAATTTTCAGAAAAACACGCATCCTAAGGTGCGTGTTTTTTTTTACCTAAAAATTAAATATGCTTTCATTTTCTGATAGGATTTCAAAAGCTTTTTTCATGTAAATTTGAGCTTTGATTTTATATTAATATGAAGGATAAGCCAATTGGAATATTCGACTCCGGTGTGGGAGGAACTTCCATTTTCAAGGAAGTACATCGTCTTCTTCCCAAGGAGCATATTATCTATCTTGCCGACAGCAAAAATGCTCCTTATGGCGAAAAAAATACTTCAGAAATTTTACGTTTAAGCATAAAAAATACTGAACTACTCCTGAAGATGGGTTGCAAAATTATTATTGTTGCCTGCAACACCGCAACCACAAATACGATTGGAGAATTGAGAGAAAAATATAACCTGCCTTTTATCGGCATTGAACCGGCCATAAAACCGGCAGCCTTGAATTCCAAAACCAAATGCGTAGGGATTTTGGCAACAAAAGGAACCTTATCCAGTAAACTTTTTGCCGAAACCATGGATATATTCGCACAGGATATCGAAATAGTGGAAGTCGTGGGGAATGGATTGGTGGAAGCCATTGAAAGTGGAGAAAAAGATGCCCCCGAAACGTTTAAACTGCTCCAAAAATTGCTGCAACCGATGCTCGAAAAGAAAATTGACCAACTCGTCCTCGGGTGCAGCCATTATCCGTATTTGATTCCACAAATTGAAAAAATCCTTCCTTCGGAAGTGAAAATTATCGACTCCGGAGAAGCTGTTGCCAGACAAACCAAAACCGTACTTCAATCCATGGATTTGTTGACCGAAACACAACAAAAGCCTCCTGTTTTTTTTAGTAATGGAAACCCGATAGTCTTGAAAAATTTACTCCAAAGAGATAATTTTGAAGTTTCCTATATGGATTTTTAAAACCCAATTCGAAGGTATATACAAAACTCAAAAATGCTTATCTTTCCATCTCTATAATTTTTTTCTTATGAAAGATCAATCTCCGGCCGCTCGAATTATTCCCGAATATATGCTGAAAAATGATGCTTTTAGCCGATGGCTCGGAATCGAAATTGTCGAAACTCGGGAATCATATTGTCAGCTAAAAATGAAAATACGCGAAGAGATGACCAATGGATTTAAAATTGCTCATGGTGGAATTACTTATAGCCTTGCCGATAGCGCGCTTGCCTTTGCATCTAACACCTACGGCAGACAAGCTTTTTCCATTGATACTGCCATTAATCATTTTGAAATGTTGAAAGCCGGAGATGAAATTGTCGCAACCGCCACAGAGGAATCTTTAAAAAACAAATTTGGTTTCTACCGCGTGGAAATCAAAAGAGGAGAGGAATTGGTTGCCTTGTTCAAAGGAACGGTGTATCGCTCCAGCAGAGAATGGAAATTTTAAAAAAAATAACCATAAACTCGAATCTTGAAAATCAAATCCTCCCGGAAATTACTCCACAAGAAAAAGCAAAAAAAACACTAGCTGAACCTCATTACAAAGTTTTCAAACTCTCTTTTATAGTTTTGATTTTTGCCTCGGCATCTGCTTTTTTCTTGACCTCCATTTCTACAACTTTTTCCGGAGCATTATTGACAAAACGCTCATTGGAAAGTTTTTTCTCCACGGATTTCAAAAATCCCTCTTGATAGGAAAGTTCTTCCAGAAGTTTATTTTTTTCTGCTTCGATATCGATGCTGCCTTGTAGCGGAATAAAATATTCATTTGATCCTACTCGGAATGAAAATGCACCTTCGATTTTACGGTCAACATATTCGATTTTCGAAAGATTTCCCAATTTGGAAATTACCGAGTCAAAACGTGTAGAGAGGCTCTCGTTATTCAACACAAACAATTCCAAGGATTCTTTATGAGAGATGTTTTTTTGTTTTCTCAAACCCCGAATTCCCGTTACTACTTCCGTTGCTTTTCCAAAAGAAGAAATCAGTTTATCATCAAAAGTTTCATTTTTTGGCCAGGAAGAAATTACCAAAGCTTCTTCGGGTTTTCTACTTGCGATGTTTTGCCAGATTTCTTCAGTGAGAAACGGCATAAAAGGATGAAGAATTTTCAAATTGTCTTCCCATAAGGCAATGGTTTCGGCAAAGGTTTTTGCATCCACAGGTTGACCGTATTTTGGTTTTACGGCCTCCAACAACCAAGAACAGAAGTCATCCCAGAGTAATTTATAAACCGACATCAACACATCAGAAATTCGGTATTTTTCATAGTTAAACTCGATTTCAGCAAGGGTTTTTTGAAATTGGGCACGATACCATTCCAAAGCAACGCTTGCACTTTCGGGTTGGGGAATTTCTGTGTCGATTTTCCAACCTTTGATCAATCGGAAGGCATTCCAAATTTTGTTGCCAAAAGCTTTTCCTTGTTGACAGAGAGCCTCATCAAACATCAGGTCATTTCCGGCAGAACTGCTTAATAAAAGTCCTACCCGCACTCCGTCTGCGCCGTAGTTTTCAATGAGTTTTAGAGCATCCGGAGAATTCCCCAGGGATTTGCTCATTTTTCGTCGTTGCTTATCTCTAACAATCCCGGTCAAATAGACATTTTCAAAAGGTCTTTTTCCGGTATATTCATATCCGGCGACTATCATTCGCGCCACCCAGAAAAATAAAATATCCGGAGCCGTCACCAAATCATTAGTGGGATAATAATAATTGAACTCCTCATTTTCGGGATTACGGATACCATCAAAAACGCTAATCGGCCAAAGCCAAGAAGAAAACCACGTGTCCACCACGTCAGGATCTTGCTTTAAATCCGAGCGTTTCAATCCCGGATTTCCTGATTTTTCCCTGGCGATGATTAAAGCTTCCTCAGCGGTTTCGGCAACCACAAAATCTTTTTTTCCTTCGCCGTAATAATACGCGGGAATTTGTTGCCCCCACCACAACTGGCGAGAAATATTCCAATCTCGGATGTTGTTCATCCAATGGAGATAAGTGTTATTGAATTTTTTAGGAAAAAGCTTGATTTCTCCCTCTTTCACAGCTTTGAGCGCCGGTTGGGCGAGTTTCTCCATGCTCAAAAACCACTGATCGGATAAGCGAGGTTCGATAACTGCTTTTGTGCGTTCAGAAGTGCCGACCTTATTTTGGTAATCTTCGATTTTTATCAAAAAAGCTTTTTCATCCAGTTCCTTTGAAAATTCTTTTCTTACCACAAATCGGTCTTTTCCTTCATAATGCAGGCCAAAAGCGTTCAAACTGGCATCTTCATTAAAAATATCGACAATTTCCAGATTATGCTTTTCTCCTAAAACCTTGTCGTTTTCATCATGGGCAGGAGTTACTTTCAAGCAACCTGTTCCAAATTCCATATCCACATATTCGTCCATTATAATCGGAATGACGCGATTAACTATTGGAACAATTGCTTTTTTGCCTTTTAAATGTTTAAATCGCTCGTCATGAGGATTGATACAGATAGCCGTATCTCCAAAAATAGTTTCGGGACGAGTAGTAGCGACGGTGAGGTATTCCTCCGAATTTTTAATGGGATATTTTATATAATATAACTTTCCTTGACGCTCTTCATAAACGACTTCTTCATCGGAAAGTGTGGTTTTGGCTTCGGGATCCCAATTTACCATACGATGACCGCGATAAATTAGTCCTTTGTTGTATAAATCTACAAAAACCTTGATAACCGATTCGGACATGGCTTTGTCCATAGTGAATTTTGTGCGATCCCAATCACAGGAGGCACCGAGTTTTTTTAATTGTTCGAGGATAGTGCCCCCGTAGTTTTCTGTCCATTCCCAGGCATGTTTCACAAATTCTTCACGGGAAAGGGAATGTTTATCGATTCCTTTGGCTTTGAGTTTATTGACCACTTTGGCTTCTGTGGCAATCGAAGCATGGTCAGTACCGGGAACCCAGCAAGCGTTCAGCCCTTTTAATCGAGCACGACGCACCAAAATATCCTGAATAGTGTTATTGAGCATATGACCCATATGCAAAACTCCGGTGACATTCGGTGGGGGAATCACGACAGTATAGGGTTGACGATCATCCACTGTAGAGTGAAAATAGCGGTGTTCGCACCAGTAGTTATACCATTTATTTTCAACAAGTTGAGGGTCGTAATTTGGAGCCATCGCCATCTTTGGTCTGGTTTTTGAGTTTAAGCAGACAAAAGTAGGGATAACGGGCAAATTTTAAAAGCTTAACAAAATGTTGTTCAAATAAATTTGCAAATTCCATTGAAAGAGAATACATTTACCCATCAAAAAAAAAATAACAATGAAAAGAGTAGCATTTTTTGCAATTTTCTTGTTCGTTGGTTTAGCTGTCAATGCACAAGCAAAAATCGAATTTGAAAACACCATCATCGATGCAGGGGAAATTCCCTATGGACATGATCAATCCTGGACTTTTACTTTAACCAATACCGGAGATGAACCGTTGGTAATCAGTAAAGTAAAAACAACATGTGGGTGTACCACTTCTTCAAAACCCGAAGGACCTATTGCTCCGGGTGACAGTGAGGAAATAGTGGTAAAATATGATACCAAGCGGGTTGGTCCTATCCGAAGGACCATTACGATTACCTCCAACGCGGTTGAAACTCCAATCGTAACTTTACATATTAAAGGAAGAGTTTTGCCCAAAGAGGATTCCAAAAGTGTGATGGTGAAATAAGGAAAAATATTGAAACTCATCGAAAGAACAGCCCTGCAGTCCTAGACTTGCGGGGCTTTTTTATATAGAAAAAATATTCTTCAAAAAATTTCTTCCAGAAGGAATTCGGTGGAAAAATTCTTTCCGTCACGTTCTACAGTGATTTTTATTTTTTTACCCACTTCTGAGCTAAACAATTCTTCGAGTTCATCCAAATCATAACGTTCAGCGTCTCGTTTGTTGATTTTCACCAATACATCCCCTTTTTTTAAACCGGCTTTTTCTGCCGGTGAATCCGGCCGGATTTCTGCAATTTCTTTAGCCGGTTCCAACCGAAATTTTACTTTATAAGTGGTAGGATTAAAATTATTTTTAGCTTTGAGTTCTGTGGCGTTGCGAAAGCTACCCACCTCCACATACTCATAATCTTTAACCACACGCAAGCCGTTATATTTAAACGTCAGCCCGCTCATATTGTAATAAAAAGGGGTGTCAAAGAAAGCATTCGGACGAAAATACAGCAGCGCATTCGGATAATCGATAACCAAATCAAAGCGTCTTAAAATTCCTGCACCGATAATGCCATCCCTCAGAATCTCTTTTTTAATATTTTTAGACACAATTGTGCTATCAGGAAATGCCGTGGTGATGTTTTTAAATTCATGACTTCCCAGCGAAAAATACTCGATTTTACTCCTTTTGCCGTAAATAGATCCACTCAAGCCAAGCCCCAGATAATCTTCAAAGTTTTTTTCGGGCACCCGAATTTCTTCATTGGGAAAGAGCCATAAATCACCACCGAGCCCGCTGTCTATCAATAAAGTCACTTCTTTTTTAAACCCCAAAACTTCAATTTGGGTTTTGAGATACGGATTTTTATCATAAAAATACAATGGAGAAACTTCATATTTCCTATTTTTTTTATTGTATTTTGAAGGTTTAAAGAACCGAATATATTCGCCATCATAATTCACTTCCACAATAAAATCAGAAAAGAAATCAGAGCCGATTATCCCATGAACGGGAGTTCCCAACATTGGAGAGAAATTCATCTCTTTGTTAAAAATCACATACAAACTGATGCTGTCGTGAATTGCTTTTCCGATTTTTAATTGGTTGCCCTCAGATTTGAAAGCTCTAATCGACCTTCCTTGTCCTAGTCCTTGCACCTCAAGAGAAACTGCATTTTTTAGCAACAGACTATCTTTTTCCTCCAGACTGAACAACATTGTCTTTTCAACTCCGGTATCCAATAAAAAAGAAAGTTCCACGCCATTGAGAGTGACGGGAATAATCATGAGATTTTTAATTAACCGAAATGAAAGTTTATCTTTTTTTCTTTTCTCTTTTTGAAAATAGAATTCGTTTTGCGAAAAAATATTTTGAATCCCGAAAAACAAGAGAAGTATAAAAAGAAGAAAGGGAGTTATGTTGTTTATTCTCATTTTTTCGATTAAAAATATAAAAAATAAGCTTTTAAATGGGAGTACGGTATTGATTTTTATTTCGGAAATTTGCAATTTCAAAAAAAAGTCATGCCAAAAATCTCCAGAAAAGGGGTCGCCATGCCCGAATCCCCGATACGAAAATTAGTTCCTTTCGCCGAAGAAGCAGCATCAAAAGGTAAGAAAATTTATTATTTAAATATCGGTCAACCTGATATCAAAACACCGAAAATAGCTTTAGAAGCTGTTCGCAATAATAAATTGGAGGTACTTTCCTACAGTCATTCTGCCGGTTTCGAAAGCTATCGCATAAAACTTGCCAACTATTATCAAAAACTGGGAATGCCCGTTGATTTCGAGGATATTATCACGACTACGGGGGGGTCGGAGGCGTTGTTGTTTACTATGGGCAGTATTGCCGATCCGGGTGATGAAATTATTATTCCTGAACCTTTTTATGCCAATTACAATGGTTTTGCGGTTTCTTCAGGGATGAAAGTGGTTCCGGTAAAATCATCCATAGATAATAATTTTGCGCTTCCCCCAATTTCGGAGTTTGAAAAACTAATCAGTCCGAAAACCCGTGCGATTTTGATTTGCAATCCGGGAAATCCCACGGGTTATCTTTACACAAAATCCGAAATCGATCAACTTGCAGAATTGGTTAAAAAACACGATTTATTCTTGGTGGCAGATGAAGTTTACCGCGAGTTTGTTTATGACGGTGCAAAACATTATTCGGTGATGAATATCGAAGGGCTGGAGCAACACGCTATCATGATCGACTCGGTTTCCAAGCGCTACAGCATGTGTGGAGCTCGAATTGGGTGTATAGTTTCCAAAAATGAGGACGTGATTACCACAACCTTGAAATTTGCCCAAGCGCGGTTGAGTCCACCAACTTTTGCCCAAATTGCCAGTGAAGCAGCGCTGGATACCCCTCAAAGTTATTTTGATGAGGTTATCGAAGAATATGTTGAACGCAGGAATATTCTTATCAATGGACTAGAGAAAATCGAAGGGGTGAAAGTGGCTAAACCCAATGGAGCTTTTTATTGTATTGCCGAATTGCCTGTGGAAGATTCCGATAAATTTGCCCAATGGCTTTTGGAGCATTTTGATTTGAATGGAGAAACAGTTATGGTTGCTCCCGCAGCCGGTTTTTATTCTACTCCCGGAATAGGGAAAAACCAGGTTCGGATTGCATACGTATTGAAAAAAGAGGATTTGGAAAGTGCTTTACGCGTATTAAAAGCAGCGTTGGAAGCTTATCAGACCTACAAATAAAATATTTGAATATCTATGGAAGTCCATCATAATCAGTCGTTGAAAAACTATAATACCTTCGGGATTGATGTAAAGGCCAGAACTTTTGTCTCGGTGGATTCTGTAGAATCATTAAAAAAAATTCTCAGCAAAACCTATGCTTCCGAATTGTTTATTCTAGGTGGGGGAAGCAATATTCTCCTCACCCGGGATGTGGAGGCCACTGTAGTGCATGTCAATTTAAAAGGAAAGAAGGTTATTGCTGAGGATGAAGACCACGTTTGGGTTGAGGCTATGGCAGGTGAAAACTGGCACGAGTTTGTACGCTGGTGTATTCAACAAGGCTTTGGAGGAGTGGAAAACCTCTCGCTAATTCCCGGAAATGTAGGCACAGCCCCCATGCAAAATATCGGGGCATATGGTGTGGAATTGAAGCATGTTTTTGAAGAGTGTAAAGCACTGAATATACAAACATTACAATCCAAAGTTTTTTCAAAAAAGGCGTGTAAGTTTGGATATAGGGAGTCGGTTTTTAAAAAAGATTTAAAAGGTCAGTTTATCATTGTCAGTGTGGTTTTTAAATTGACGAAAAAGAACCATGTTTTACATCTTCGTTATGGCTCAATTAAAGAGGAGTTGTCAGAAATGGGAATCGACAATCCCGGAATTGAAGAGGTTTCCCAAGCCGTGATAAAAATCCGTCAATCCAAATTGCCTGATCCCAATAAGATTGGAAATAGTGGAAGTTTCTTTAAAAATCCAATAGTCTCCCGGTCAGCTTTTGAGAAATTACAGCAAAAGTTTCCCGATATTCCTGCTTATAAAATTTCGGATAAACGCGTGAAAATTCCTGCAGGCTGGTTGATAGACCATGCCGGCTTCAAAGGTTATCGCGAAGGTGATGCCGGCGTACATAAAAATCAGGCGTTGGTGTTGGTGAATTATGGAAATGCCTCCGGCACTGAAATTTTGAGTTTGGCCAGAAAGATTCAAGAAAAGATAAAAGAGGATTATCACATTCAGCTGGAACCCGAGGTAAATATATATTGAGGAAATAAAAAACGGCTGCTATTGCGAACAAATTTTATATTTTCGCAGTTCATCAAATTTGAAAGTACATAATTATTACTTTCCCAGACAAATTAATTTAAAATATTATCTATGAGTGTTTCAAAAAATTTCGGAATTGATAAAGCGCTAAAAGAGTTGGGCATTAAAGATATAAATCAGGGCACCTCCACCCAGGAATTTTTCGGAACGGGCGAAACTATTGATTCAATTTCCCCGGTGGATGGTGAATTGATTGCCAAAGTAAGAATTTCCACTGAAGAAGATTATGAAAAAGTTATAAGCACCGCCGAAAAAGCTTTTAAAGAATGGCGCATTCTTCCGGCGCCTCAACGAGGTGAAATCGTGCGGCAATTCAATGATGAGCTTCGTCGATTGAAAGAGCCTCTCGGAAAATTAGTTTCTTATGAAATGGGAAAATCCTATCAAGAAGGCTTAGGAGAGGTTCAGGAAATGATAGATATCTGCGATTTTGCAGTAGGACTTTCGCGACAATTATATGGATTGACCATGCATAGTGAACGTCCGGGGCACAGGATGTATGAGCAATATCATCCCCTGGGAATAGTGGGAATTATTTCTGCCTTTAACTTCCCCGTGGCGGTATGGTCGTGGAATGCAGCCATCGCGTGGGTTTGTGGGGATGTGTGTGTGTGGAAAGCTTCCGAAAAAACGCCATTGACTGCAGTTGCTTGTCAAAATATCGCTGCAAGAGTTTTTGAAAAAAACAATGTTCCGGCCGGTGTTTCTTCACTTATAACAGGTGATTATCGGGTAGGGGAGATGATGACTCACGACAAACGTGTGGCATTGATTTCTGCAACCGGATCTATTCGTATGGGGAAAACCGTGGCTCAAGCCGTGGCTGCCCGATTGGGAAAATCTTTACTGGAATTAGGCGGAAACAATGCCATTATCGTGACCCCGAATGCCGATATCAAAAACACGGTTATTGGAGCGGTTTTTGGAGCTGTAGGAACTTGTGGGCAACGCTGTACTTCCACCAGAAGGCTGATTGTGCATGAAGAGGTTTATGATCAAGTGAAAAATGCATTAATCGATGCCTATAAACAATTAAGGATTGGAAATCCATTGGACGAAAATAACCATGTGGGTCCCCTAATCGATTCCGATGCGGTTCAAGCATATCAGAATGCTTTGAAAAAAGTTGAGGAAGAAGGTGGGAAAATTTTGGTGGAAGGCGGAGTCTTGGAAGGTAAAGGTTATGAGAGTGGATTATATGTGAAACCTGCAATCGCAGAAGCCAAGCCTCATTTTCAAATTGTTCAAGAAGAGACTTTTGCTCCGGTGTTATATTTATTGAAATATTCCGGAGATCTCACCAATGCCATTGATATACAAAATGGGGTAGTACAAGGGCTTTCCTCTGCGATCATGACCAACAATCTGCGTGAAGCCGAGCGTTTCTTATCAGCGGAAGGTTCTGATTGTGGAATCGCCAATGTAAATATCGGTACTTCCGGTGCAGAAATCGGGGGAGCTTTCGGAGGTGAAAAAGAAACCGGTGGCGGTCGTGAATCAGGTTC
>CAYPGZ010000059.1:0-10986 GCA_964410335.1 uncultured Flavobacteriaceae bacterium
AAAAACAAATTCCATGATTTTAGGAGAAGCCGCAGGAGTAGCTTGCTTGGAAATGGAAAACAAAAATGCTCTGGCAAAAATGGCGGGATTTGGATATGCCACCGAAAAAATAACGCATAATATTTCCATTTCTTCCCATGCCGAATGTTTTCAAAAATCAATGAAAATGGCATTAAAATCCGCAAATCTAAAAAATGTAGACTGTATAGTCATGCACGCTCCGGGAACTGTAAAAGGGGATTTGGCCGAGCTAAAATCGATTGAAAAAACTTTTTCTAAAATGCCTGCCCTGACTACAAACAAATGGCAAATCGGTCATACTTTCGGAGCTTCAGGAATGATGAATGTGGAAATGGGAATCTTGATGTTACAGCATCAAAAATTCATAAAAAATAGATTTTTCACCCCTCAAAACTTGCCCAAAAAAATCAATTCCGTAATGATTAATGCCGTCGGGTTTGGCGGGAATGCCGTGAGTTTGATTTTGACTTCCCCCAAGGATTAAACTTTTCTATCCAGAGGATGCATAATCAAATATTCTTTTGGAAAGAGAAGTTTAATATTTTCATATGATTTACGTAAAGCTTTTTGGGTTTTTTCAAAATTCTTCCATTTTGCCTTGGTAATGCCTTCTTCGAGTGAAGGAGTCAATTTTCCCTCATAATCGGTTTGCATTTCAAACCAATGGGTTTCTTTCAATCTGTTTTTCCCGTTTTCCTTGACAATATGATATGTCACCTGCAAAAACCGATTTACTTTCAGGTTCTTCACCCCTGTTTCCTCCTCGGTTTCGCGCATCGCTGTCCATTCGAGTTTTTCACCGTCATCGGCTTTTCCTTTGGGCAGATCCCATCGACCTTCTTTAAAAATAAATAGTATTTCTTTTTTATTATTATACACCAATCCCCCCGCGGCAATAATGGGTTTCAACTTTTTGCGCAAGTGTTTGATTAGTTTTGCTTCCTTTTTATGGTAAAGATTCACATAAAATAATTTTCCTTTTTTTATTTTTTTTATAAGATCATCCAAGTCAGCCTCTTTGATGGGGAAAGAAGCATATTCCTTGCCGATATTTTCCTCGGTAGAAAGGATTATCGGAATATCGTTAACAAAAACTTTATACATTTGCAACTATGATTTTGGATAAGGAAACAGCCCGGAAAACTGCCGGGATATTGCTACAAATTAAAGCAATAAAATTGGAACCGCAATCTCCCTTTACGTGGGCCAGCGGATGGAAATCGCCCATTTATTGCGACAACCGCATTGTTTTATCCTACCCGCCCATGCGCAATTATGTGCGTGAGCAGATGGCTAAACAAATCGAGATGACTTATGCCAAACCCGATGTAATTGCGGGTGTGGCTACAGGAGGAATCGGTATCGGCGTGTTGGTTGCAGAATATCTGGGATTGCCTTTTGTGTATGTGCGTCCGGAGCCCAAAAAACACGGTCGCGAGAATCAAATCGAGGGCAAACTGGAAGCCGGTCAAAGTGTAGTGGTGATTGAAGATTTAGTGAGTACCGGAAAAAGCAGCCTCAATGCTGTGGAAGCTCTAAAAAATGCCGGAGCCCACATCAAAGGAATGTTTGCCGTTTTTTCGTATGGATTTACGGCTGCCACAGAAAATTTTGAGAAAGCCGGTATCGATTTGTACACACTTTGCGATTACGATCACTTGATTAATGAAGCCCACAACTTGAACTACGTGTCGCAAAAGGATATGGATTTGCTGTCCACTTGGCGTAAATTTCCAGACAACTGGATGACGATAAGCGGATTGGGTAATACATAAAAACCTAAGAAAAAATGAATCTACAAAGTCCATCATGCCGAGTGAACAAAGATGCGGAAAGCCTTTTCCAATTTCTTTCAACTCCGGAAAACTATCAAAAGCTCATGCCCCAAAATACCGAACGCTTCGAGGTTTTGGGAGAGGATAGTTTTTTATTTCAATTGAAAGGAATGCCTGAAATCCAATTGGAAATCCAAGAAAAAAAACCTTTCGAAAAAATTAAACTCGGATCCTTGGGAGGAAAACTTCCCTTCACCCTAATCCTGGAAATTGATTCTAAAGGAGAAAATCAAAGCGAGGCTCAATTTCTTTTTGAAGGTCAATTTAATGCGATGATGGGAATGATGGTAAAAAAACCTATTCAGAAATTTATCGATACGCTAAGTGAAAATTTGAGTGAAATTTGAGAAAAAATCTTTTTCTTTAATAATTCATTTTCACTTCTTTCAGCATAAATTCTTTTTTCCCGTTTTGGGTGTCAATCACCAGTTTTCCCTCTTGGGAAACTCCGATGATAAGGCCCGTAAAAACTTCTCCGGAAGGAAGTTCAAAATCTGAAAACTCTCCTTTTCGAAATAAATGATGGTGATATTTTTTCAAGATTTCTTCCATACTGCTGTCTATACAATTCAATACGGAAGATTCGATTTCGGCAGAAAGATGAGGAAGCAAACTTTCCAATTCAAAATCTTTTCCTGAAATCGATTTTAGAGAAGCCGCATTTGGAAGTTCTACAAATTTTTCTTGATTTACATTCAGCCCGATTCCCACAATCGTATCTTGGATGTATCTGTTTTTTATGACATTTTCTATAAGAATTCCCGCTATTTTGTGATTTCCTGACAAAATGTCGTTAGGCCATTTTATCGATAAATTTTCATGAAAAAAACTTTTTAAGCCTTTTATTAGCCCCAAGCTTACCGCTGCATTCAATTTGAAATGTTGTTTTACCGGCAGTTTCAAATCACGCAAGAGCAAACTGAAGGTCAGGTTTTTTCCCGGTTCGGATACCCAATTCGCACCTCGCTGCCCCCGACCTTTTGTTTGATTTTGTGCTACTAAGCAAATGTTTTGCGTAAACAATCCTTTTTGGTGTAATTCACGCAAAAAAGTGTTGGTGGAATCGATGGCACTAACTTTGATTGTAAGCATAGTGATTTACGGACTAATCTTTTGTTAATGAATACAAAAAAAGGACAAAAATCAATAACTTTGCAGAAATAAACATTTTAAGGACAACTTCAAAAAAATTAATGACGAAAAAAGGAAATAACACCGACCAGCTTATCACTAATATCATTGCGGGAATAGAAGGAGTGAAGGGAAACGACATCCAGATTTTGGATTTGAGAGAAATCGAGAACACGGTCTGTGATTATTTCATTATTTGCAGCGGGAACTCGAACACCCAGGTAAACGCCATTACCCAATCCGTCAACAAGACCGTCAGCAAAAGCATACAGGAAAAGCCCTGGCATATCGAAGGTACTGAGAATGCCGAGTGGGTGCTTATGGATTATGTTTCGGTTGTGGTGCATGTATTTCAAAAACACATTCGCGAGTTTTATAACATCGAAGAACTCTGGGGCGACGCAAAAACCACCGCAATTCAGACCAGCTATTAAGCTTTTTTCATATTTGAATTTTCATTTAATTATTCCGAAACGCATCAAGCATGGCTCAAGAACAAGATATAAATAGACAAGAAGGCAAACCCACACCCGGGGCGGTCAATAAAAAAAGTGATGATAAGCAACGTGCTCAAAATCAACAAGCATCCAATCAAGGAAACCGGAAACCGGGAGATAAAAAACCTAAATTCAATTACTATTGGATTTATGCAGCAATCATATTGATTTTCATAGGGATTCAGTTTTTTGGTCCCGGAAATTTCAATGAGCCAGCCAAAACGAATCCTCAGGAATTTGAGAGTTTCCTTAAAGCTGGGGATGTAGAGAAAGTAGAAGTCGTTAAAAATCAGGGAAAAGCAAGGGTTTTCCTGACTAAAGAAGCCAAAACCAAGGAAATTCACTCCAAAGCCAACAAAGAAGAACTTTTTCCTTCTCCTGAAAGCCCGGATTATGTGTTTCAAATTGGTGATTTACAACACTTCCAAACCAGGGTAGATAAAATCAAAGAAGAAAATAACCTGGACACCTTGATGACTTTTGATAACGAGAGCAATTTTTGGGGTGACTTTCTTCTCACTTTATTGCCTTTTATCCTGCTTTTCGGGATTTGGATTTTCATCATGCGGCGAATGAGTGGAGCAAGTGGCGGTGGTGGTGCCGGACAACTTTTCAATATCGGAAAATCCAAGGCCAAACTTTTTGACCAAAAAACCGATATAAAAACCTCTTTCAAGGATGTTGCCGGGTTGGAAGGAGCAAAAGAAGAAGTTCAGGAAATTGTAGATTTCCTGAAATCACCTGAAAAATATACTGCTCTTGGGGGAAAAATTCCAAAAGGAGCCTTGCTCGTGGGGCCTCCCGGAACCGGAAAAACTTTATTGGCCAAAGCCGTTGCCGGCGAAGCTCATGTACCTTTTTTCTCGCTTTCCGGCTCGGATTTCGTCGAAATGTTCGTAGGAGTCGGGGCTTCCCGAGTGCGTGATTTGTTCCGACAGGCAAAGGACAAAGCTCCTTCAATTATTTTTATTGATGAAATCGATGCCATTGGACGCGCCCGGGGAAGAGCGAATTTCTCCGGTTCCAACGACGAACGTGAAAACACATTAAACCAACTCTTAACCGAAATGGACGGCTTTGGCTCCAACACAAATGTAATTGTTTTGGCAGCCACCAACCGTGCGGATGTACTTGACAAAGCCCTGATGCGTGCCGGACGTTTCGACCGTCAAATTTATGTAGAGTTACCTGATGTTCGCGAACGCAAAGAAATTTTCGAAGTTCATTTGCGTCCCATAAAAAAAATCTCCTCTGAGTTGGACATCGACTTTTTAGCTCGACAAACGCCGGGATTCTCAGGTGCAGATATTGCTAACGTATGTAATGAAGCAGCTTTAATTGCCGCCAGAAAAGGAAACAAAGCAGTAGGAAAACAAGACTTCCTGGATGCTGTGGATCGAATTGTGGGCGGTTTGGAGAAAAAGAATAAAATCATCACCGAGGAAGAAAAAAGAGCCATTGCCTTCCACGAAGCAGGACATGCTACCGTGAGTTGGATGTTAGAACATGCTGCCCCTTTAGTGAAAGTAACCATCGTTCCGCGCGGAAAATCTCTGGGAGCAGCTTGGTATTTACCTGAAGAACGCCTCATCGTTCGGCCGGAGCAAATGCTGGATGAGATGTGTGCCACCATGGGAGGTCGTGCAGCTGAAAAAGTGATTTTTAATAAAATCTCAACCGGCGCTTTAAGCGATTTGGAAAAAGTGACCAAACAAGCTCGTGCCATGGTTACTATCTATGGCTTAAACGAAAAAGTAGGTAACCTTACCTTTTACGATTCGTCCGGACAAAATGAGTATAATTTCACTAAGCCATACAGTGAAAAGACTTCTGAACTTATCGATAGAGAAATCTCCGCCATAATCGAGGAGCAATATCAACGCGCGATAAAAATTCTGGAAGAAAACAAGGAGAAACTCACTCAACTTGCCGAAATCCTTTTGGAAAAAGAAGTCATTTTCAAAGACGACTTACAGCGAATTTTTGGAGATCGCCCTTTTGATAAACCTAAGGAAGAACTGCTGGCACAAGTGAAACCAGACCTCACCAAGGAAGAAGCAAAAGCTGCGGAGGAAGAAAAAAAACAAGTGGAAAAGGAGAAATCGAAAGAGGTAAATCAGAACGAGGAAAAATCTGCTGATAATATCAAAAAGGAATTCCCAATCAACAAGCCCGAAAACCCTGAAGCCTCACAAAAAGGGGAAAAAACCAGCTAAGGAGAATAAAAGCAGGTTTTTAAGTCGTTTCTTTCTAATTTTGTTTATATTTGGTCAACTTTAAAAACCAATGCGCCATCATAAAATTGAATATGGGTTTGTTCAAAAAGATATTAAAACCCAACTTCAAATCGGAAAAAGAACCGGAACAGGTGCAGAGCAAGTTTATGCCTGAACCTAAACCTCCCACCGACGAATTCTTTATGAAGAATTTCAAAGAGAACGGTGGAAAGTTCTTGTATTGCGAGAACAAAGAGGAAGTATTGTCGGTTTTTGGGAATATTTTGGATGAAAATGCTTGGGAAAAAAGCTGCTGTTTTGATGAAAATCTTAAGAGCTTTTTTTCTCAATACAATTTAGAATATACTACAAACGGCGATGCTCCTGTTTTCCTTTCTACCTGTGAATACCTGGTTGCCAATATCGGGGGGGTACTCTTTTCTTCAAACCAAATCAAAGAGAAAAAACTTTATGAGCTCCCATCGAGCTTTATAATCCTCGCAAAAACCAGTCAGTTGATAGATACTATCGGTGAAGGTTTACGCGGAATCAAAAGCAAACAAGAGAAAATCCCCACCAATATCACCACAATTAAAAATTTTGATGAGGAAGGTGGAAGTCATTTTTTGAATTATGGGAGTACCTCAAAAAATCTATATTTGCTCCTTCTGGAAGATTTATAAGAGGAGCTAAAAATGAGGGAAATTTACAAGAGATCCTTATCGGGTTTGCTATACGTGGGGACCGTGTGTGGCTCAATTCTCCTTTCCCGGCATGCATTTTTGCTGCTAATGCTTGTTTTTGGTTTCTTGTGCCTTATCGAACTTCAACGACTTCTAAAACTTAAAAGTTTATTTTCTTTTGTCCTGCTTTTTGGATTATTTTATTTTTTCGCCTACACCAATCCAGACGAAATATACATCCTCCTATTCTTGTTTGCCAGCCTCGTGGTTAAACTTATCCTTCTTCGGGATTTATTAGTGGTGCGGAGGATTAAACTTTTCGAAAGCAAAAAGTATCTTCTGGCAATTTTTTATCTCATCGCCTCGGTGTGCTTTATGGCGTTGATGGCAAATTTTCTTGGAGAATATTCACCCGAATTGATTCTGGGAATTTTTTTACTGATATGGATTAATGATAGTTTTGCTTATCTAATCGGCAAGAACTTTGGCAAAAACAAACTCTTCAGAAGAATTTCACCCAACAAAACCTGGGAAGGATTTTTTGGTGGTGTACTTTTTTCTTGTGTCGGTGCCTATCTTATTTATATCTTTACCGAAACATTTACAGCTTCCATGTGGATTTGGATTGCATTGATTACCAGTGTTTTTGGCACTTTCGGGGATTTAATCCAATCCAAATTGAAGCGCCAAGCCGACGTGAAAGACAGCGGAACTCTATTGCCGGGACACGGTGGACTTTTCGATCGGTTGGACAGCATTTTGTTTGCCAGTACTTTTATCTATGGTTTTTTAATGATTTACGAAGTCTATGTTCCATAAAGAAGGTTATAAAATAATGCTCATGTTGAGCTTATTCTTGGTACTCGGAAATATTGCCATCTTTTTTTTGGTGGATATTTTATGGGTACAGCAGCTCGTAGTGGGTGCTTCCTTGATTATCTTTATTTTGGTGCTTCAATTTTTCAGAAACCCCAAAAGAATCACTGAGCTCAACGACAACCACGTGATTGCCCCGGTGGATGGGAAAGTTGTAGTTATTGAGGAAGTTTTTGAGAAGGAATATTTTAAAGATGTACGATTGCAGGTTTCCACCTTTATGTCGCCCATAAATGTGCATGTGACCCGTCATCCAATAAGCGGCAAAGTGGTTTTCAGTAAATACCATCCGGGAAAATATCTCGTAGCTTGGCATCCAAAATCCAGCGAAAAAAATGAACGTACCACGGTGGTGGTTAAAAATGATCAAGTTGGGGAAATCCTCTATCGACAAATTGCCGGAGCTCTGGCAAAACGAATTGTGAACTATGCAAAAGAAGGTGATGAAGTGGTGCAAGGAAGTGATAGTGGTTTCATCAAATTCGGTTCGAGGTTGGATGTTTTTTTACCAAAAGGAACACCCGTAGAGGTTGTATTAAATCAAAAAGTAAAGGGTGGGGTCACCGTTATTGCTAAAGTCTAAATCCATGGAAAAGCTGGATATGGAATTTCAAAAAGCTTACGAACGTGCAAGCACGACCAAGAAAAAACTGCCTCAAGATGTGATGTTGCGATTATATGCTTATTACAAGCACGCCACAGAAGCTGATTTAACCCACATTCAAAGACAATCCACCGTGGGCACCGAATTAGTGAGTGCCTTCAAATTAAACTCTCTTTTTCAAATACAAAATATTTCTCGCCGGGAAGCCAAACAAAAATATATCGATTTGGTGAATGAAGTAATCGAAGATTGAATTTAATTATCTCCTACCTACCTGAATAAAATCCTTTCAAAAAATTTTTACCACTCTCGTTTTTTGTGCAGTTCTTCTTCTGCCCGCAATTCTTCCTTGGGAATAACCTTCAAAAAAGAAGGATGTTGCTCGATTGCATATTCGAGCTTTTGGATAATGCTATCCACCGATTCATTTTCATAATCGATTTCCAAAGGTTTTTTTATGACCATGGATTGAAGTATTCCTTTCTTTTTTATGCGCACCCCTTTTTTATCAAAAGAACGTCGAAAACCGTCGATTACCACCGGAACTACAATAGGTTTATATCTTTGGATAATATGTGCAGTTCCTTTCCGGATAGGCTTCCAAGGTTTTGTAGTTCCCTGCGGAAAAGTTATAACCCATCCATCATTTAGTGCTTTCCCGATATTACTGATATCGCTCATTTTTACTTGGCGATTGATTTCTTTCCCTTTTTCGCGCCAAGTGCGTTCCACAGAAACCGATCCGGCATACGCCAGAATTCTCGCCAAAAATCCATCTTTCATGGTTTCTTTTGCAGCGACATAATAAACATTCAATTTCGGATTCCAGAGATAACCCACATTTTTTATGGAATCTACTCTTCCACTCAAACTGGCATTAAAAACGTGGAACATCGCCACCACATCCGCGAAATAAGTTTGATGATTAGAAACAAAGAGCACATTGGCATCGGGTAATTCCTTGATAATTTCCGAGCCTTCAATTTTCAGTTCATTGAAGCCTCGGTAGCGTCGGTGCGTAATCACACCCATGATCCGAATCAACCATTTCTTCAAAAAAAGAATATGCCCAAACGGATTTTTTTTGAAAAGCCCCATCTATCATACATTTTTCAAGGATGCAAATATACAAAAACATACACTTGAGAAGGAGCAAAGCTTTTCCCTATCCCCATTTTAAGTACATTTGCGCTTACCAATATTTTACTATGGAAGAAATAAAAAATATCATCTCCCAAGCTTGGGAAGACAGAGCAATGTTAAGAGAGCCTAAAACGAAGGACGCTATCCGGGAAGTTATTGAGCTTTTGGATAATGGAAAATTGCGTTGTGCCGAACCTACAGAAATGGGGTGGCAAGTAAACCAATGGGTGAAAAAAGCTGTGGTTTTGTATTTTCCCCTTCAGGAAATGACCACAATGGAAGCGGGAATTTTTGAATATCATGACAAAATACCTTTAAAAAAAGGCTATAAAGAAAAGGGAATTCGAGTCGTGCCGGATGCTGTGGCTCGTTATGGCGCTTATATTTCCAAAGGCGTTATTTTGATGCCGAGTTATGTGAATATTGGCGCTTATGTGGACGAAGGAACCATGGTGGATACCTGGGCCACAGTGGGAAGTTGTGCACAAATCGGAAAAAACACACACCTTTCCGGAGGTGTAGGAATTGGCGGGGTTTTGGAACCTTTGCAGGCTGCCCCGGTGATAATCGAAGACAATGCTTTTATCGGCTCGCGGTGTATCGTGGTGGAAGGAGTTCGCGTGGAAAAAGAAGCCGTGTTGGGCGCAAATGTCGTCTTGACCGCATCGACTAAAATTATTGATGTTACAGGAACAAAACCTATAGAGACCAAAGGAGTGATTCCTGCGCGTTCCGTCGTAATTCCCGGAAGTTATACCAAAACATTTCCGGCGGGAGATTATCAGGTTCCCTGCGCACTCATAATCGGAAAACGCAAAGAAAGTACCGACAAAAAAACATCCTTAAACGATGCTTTGCGCACTTATGATGTATCAGTTTAATCCCCATGAGATTTGAGAAACCTGATATTTGATTTGATATTTTGAAAAAAAACAAAAAAATCGATAGCACTCCTCGGGGTGAGGAAAAACCTTTAAAAATCCTTATCATTCAACAAAAAATGATTGGGGATGTGCTCACCACTGCCATGCTTTTTGAGGTGTTGCGGAAAAAATATCCCACTGCTCAACTGCATTATTTGGTCAATTCACACACCCTGCCCGTGGTGAAAAATAATCCGTTTCTCAACACATTTGTGCTCTTCACACCCAAAGTCGAAAAAAGTAAAATTGCTTTTTTTCGATTTATAAAAATTATCCGTAGAGAGCGTTATGATGCAATCATCGATGTGTACTCAAAATGGTCGAGTGCCTTCATCAGTAGATTTTCAAAAGCAGAAAAAACCATTGGGAAAAAGAAATGGTATTTAAATTGGGCATATTCCCACCCGCTTATCCTTTCTTCTTCACCTAAAGGGATGCACATTCCCACTGCTTATGCACATCGTTTTGAATTCTTGAAACCCCTCATGGAAGACATAGATTATAGTGTCAAACCAAAAATTTTCCTTTCAAAAAACGAAAAAAACGAAATTGGGAAAAAATTAGAAAAGTTAGGCCTCTTACAAAATGTTATAATGGTCAGTTGTTTAGGAAGTGATGTCACCAAAACTTATCCTTTAGAATATCTTGCTATACTTCTGGATGAGTTGGTGAAAAATTTTCCTGAGAAAAAACTCATTATGAATGCCATGCCCAGTCAGGAAAAAGAGGTAAGCAAATTGCTTTCTCTTTGCTCGCCTGAAACCAGATCTGCAATTTCAGATTTTCAACCGAAAGGATTGAGGGAATTTATTGTAGTCACCTCTTTTTGTGAAGCGGTAATCGGAAATGAAGGAGGTGCAATTAATATGGCAAAAGCCCTTGGGGTTCCCACCTTTGCCATTTTTTCCCCGTGGATTGGGGAAGAAACTTGGGGACACGAAAATATTTCTTCCCATGTGAATATTCATTTAAAAAAATATCATCCTGAACTTTTTGGCGAGAAAGACAAAAAGGAACTCAAAAAAGAAGCCTTGGATTTATATAAAAAATTTAATCC
>CAYPGZ010000060.1:0-7331 GCA_964410335.1 uncultured Flavobacteriaceae bacterium
CTCCCACGTTTTTGAAGTATGGAGAAATATGTACTTTCATGATTATGTTTTTTTATTGTTCCGTAACCTTAAAATCTACCTCATAGAGTACAAAGTCTCCACCTTTGGTTCCTGCCGCATACAACTGTCCAGAAGATGAAAGCAATAGGCTTGCATTATCAGACGTCTTGGTAAACAAGTTCATTTCGATGCTTACAGCATCTTCCAACCATTGCTCTTCTTTGATGTCATACACGTGTAGTTTTACGGATGATGACCCACCTGGCTGCATATAAATTAAATAATCCTCATAGATCACCATGGTGTTGTTGCAAATACCAGAAGGTTGTAAATCAGAAGGGACCGATTTAGAAGTTGAGGTTTGTGTCAACAGGTTGTACACAAAAAACACATTGCCGTCATTTGCTAAATTTTGCCCGATAACGAATAATTTATTATCTGCGAATACGGTTTGTGGAATCCACCCGATACCTTCCGGAAGGTATCCTATACTTTCCTCCCATAGATCATGAGCGGGCACATAGCGATCTATCTGCCTGGAGTAATTTTCAGCACGGCTATTGCCCATAAAATAGATATATTCCCCATCGGATGCTGCTGCTCGTTCGCCAAATTGGTCCGAAGGCATTACCTCTTGTGATCCCCAAGAGTCTTTTAAGGTTGCATCCGGGTATTCGGACGGATAGTAGATATTAATTTCGCCGCGACTTCCACCAAGATAGACAAGTATGTCTTTATTATCCACTCCTCTATGGGCTGTTAAATAACCTGATATACCATTGGGTAATGAATTTTCATTAGCTAAATCCTCCCATTGGTTTGATGTTATGCTGTATCTTCTAAATTTTTTGCTGTCATAATCCATCACATAAATATGTTCATTCATGATGCCTATTTGATCATAACGACTCCCCGGAAAAGTAGCGGGATAGGCTGTGATGTTTTTTTGGGTAAACGTGGCTGTTGCTACTTTTACTTTTTCAGCAGCTACCTTAATTGCAACGGCTTTGCTATCGGTATAGCCTTCTTTTTTGGCTATTGCCTGAAAGGTTCCAGCAGTGTCAAAGGTGTGGCTGGCATCGGCTATTTTGTTATCGTCAATATAAATATCCGCTTCTATGGGTTTGCCATCGGCGGTTATTTCAAAAGTTACGGTATCGCCTTTGTCAATCTCGGTTGCCGAAGCGGTGAGTACCAATTCGGTTTTATCCGTTGGGTCCGGATCTACCGGATCGGGTTCGTTTCCCCCTCCGTCATCTTTGGAGCAGGAAAATAGCAGGATTGCACTGCAAAGCAGCAGTCCTGCGTATTTGATGTATGTAAAAATTTGTGTTTGTTTTAAATAATTTTTCATTGCTTAAAATATTAAATGGTTAAAGATTAAATTTCACGCCGGCCCCTGCCACGAGTTGCCCGCCGTCTATGATGACGTATTTCAACTCGGCGAATGGAATAATGTTCCCGCCGATTTTGAAGTTGATCCCCCCGCCAAGGTTCAGCCCAAAACGGCCGTCCGATGACGAAGAATTGCCAAAAATGCCGTAATTGTCATCAAAAGAAACTTTTACGCTGCTATAGTTCAACCCTCCAAGGGCGTAAATGCTCATATTGTCTTGGTTGACGAAGTAGTAATCGGCATTAGCGTTTACCTCGAACCAATTTATCTTAACTATATATTCCTCTTTCGGGAGATAATAGATAAAGGAGGGCGAAATGGTCAGGTTTTCGATAATCGGGAATTCGGCGTTCGCGCCAATCCCGATGTTTTCAATTTCCGTTCCATAGGCGAGCATTGCCCCAATACGGGTTTGTTCTTGTGCTTGGGCCGAAAACGCCAATCCGAGACTTACGAAAATTCCAAAAAGTGTCGATTTTAAATTCATAGTGTTAAATTTTGATTTGTTGATTTTTAATGTTTGAATCCTTTTAAGGTTAACACGGTACAAAGTTGGTTGTTGAACGGGATGTTTTTATCGGGGGATTTGTGGAAATTTATGCTAAGGGTTTTCCCTTAGGCAAAAACATTTGCAATTGGGAAAGTTTAACATTGAAAAGGAAAGGCTCATCGTTTTTTTTCCGGTGAGCCCTCATTGATGAAAAAAAGTGTCGATATTCAATGTTGTGCTACGGTGATGGAACGCGCTTAATCCCCCACCTAGAAAGAACTGCGCTAACAAAACTTTGATTCCTTATATTTGATTTGTAAAAAACTATATTTCTCATCGAGTTCTCTATTATTTGTGAAGAGAGTGAAACAAAAAGGCTATTATGAAATT
The DNA here is from genome assembly GCA_964410335.1 of uncultured Flavobacteriaceae bacterium. Taxonomy (GTDB): domain Bacteria; phylum Bacteroidota; class Bacteroidia; order Flavobacteriales; family Flavobacteriaceae; genus DASSWG01. The sequence continues at coordinate 2,277 of CAYPGZ010000060.1, forward strand.
CAATTCAAAAATCATTGGAAAACCAAAGCTTTGCCAAATCTTTATCGGCTTGCTTTTCATTAGTTTTAGTAATTTCTTTTATGGGCAAGAAAAGGTAAATCTTTATGTCACTACTGGGGTTCCGGAAATAATAAACATCGGGGCGCGCTATCAGTTCCAACAAGCACAAGTTGGTGTGGGTTTTTTTGTGATACCTCACGGTGAAGGGACAAATTATTCTATTTCAACAGATGCTTTAATTCATCTTTGGGGGGAATCAAAATTGTCCAATAGAAAGCCTTGGTTTTTCAAAATGGGTTTTACCTATGTATATAATGAATCAGAAGAATCAATAGAAAAATGGACTTTCTTGGACACACGGCTAGGAAGGGATTTCAACATTTCGAAAAAAATGGGTATCAGTTTTGGCCTTGGACTTGCTTTTCTTTTGACGTATGAGGAGGAAATAAAAAAAGTTTCCAAGGATTGGGATCTTATAGATTCTTCGGATTGGCCCATATGGCCAAGTATTGGAATAACCCTATTTTATAGACTTTAAAAAATTAGAAAGTCAAAAGCTAAACATTCGTGCAAGCCAAAATTTTCCTAAATTTGACCTATGGAAAATTATAAAAAATACATAGGAATAAATCCTGAAATCCGTTTTGGAAAACCCGTAATCAAAGGAACCCGAATTAGTGTTGGCGATGTTTTGAGCTGGCTTTCAGTCGGGATGACCATCGAAGAAATCATAGAGGATTTCTCTCAATTGACTAAGGAACAAATACTTGCCTGTCTTGCCTATGCCTAAGCACAAACCAACAATGCACAAATTGTTTGATGGGTTTTAATCATAATTTATCAATGTTGAATTAAAAAAAAGATACCCGCTTTCGCGGACATTTAATATGCAAAAAACACAAAACTACGTCACCGGCCAATGGCTGGATGGACAAGGAGAAGGAACACCGGTTTTTGATTCGGTAACGGGCGAACATTTTACGAATGTTACCGCTGAGGGGCTGGATATCCCCGAAATCTTACAATATGGCCGTGAAAAAGGCGAAGCACTTCGCAAAATGACCTTTCAGGAACGCGGAAATATGTTGAAAAAACTCGCTTTTCATTTATTGAAAAAGAAACGGGTTTTTTATGACCTTAGTTTTCGTACCGGTGCCACAAAAATCGACAGTTGGATTGATATTGAAGGCGGAATTGGAAACCTATTTGCCAATGCTTCTTTGAGAAAACTTTTCCCCAATCAAGCATATGATGTTGAGGGCGATCCCATAGATTTGTCACGCGGCGGGAAATTTATGGCACATCATATTTTGGTGCCCAAAGAAGGGGTTGCCGTGCATATAAACGCTTTTAATTTTCCCGTTTGGGGAATGCTGGAAAAATGTGCAGTCAATTGGATGGCTGGCGTCCCGGCGGTGGTCAAACCGGCTTCAAATACCGGATATTTAACAGAAGCTGTTGTGCGCGAAATCGTAGCCTCCAATATTCTGCCCGAAGGTGCTTTGCAATTGATTAGCGGTTCAGCACGAAATATTTTGGATACCGTCCAATCTCAGGATATTGTTACATTTACGGGTTCTGCTTCCACCGGAAAATTATTAAAATCACATCCACAATTAGTAGAAGAATCCGTGCCTTTCACGATGGAAGCTGATTCGTTGAATGCTTCCATTTTGGGTGAAGATGCCGTTCCCGGAACACCGGAATTTGATTTATTTATCAAGGAAGTGCGCAACGAAATGACCGTGAAATGCGGTCAAAAATGTACCGCCATCCGTCGGGTCATCGTCCCGGAAAATTTATTGGAAGATGTGCAAATTGCACTAGGTAAAGCCTTGGATAAAGTCACGATTGGAGATCCGCGTTTAAAAGAAGTCCGAATGGGGGCTTTGGTGAGTAAAGACCAAGTTGAAGAAGTACGCACCCGAATCCAAGAAATGACAAAAACTGCCGAAATAGTTTACGGCAATTTGAATCAAATTACCACCATCGGCGCCGATGCAGAAAAAGGAGCTTTTATGGGTCCCGTTTTATTGCGAGAAGATCAGCCTCTTAAAAATATTGCCGTGCACGAAACCGAAGCTTTTGGTCCGGTGAGTACGATTATGCCTTACAAATCACTGGATGAAGCGGTGCAACTTTCTAAAATGGGAAAAGGTTCGCTCGTGAGTTCAATTGCTACCAATGATGATAAAATTGCAACACAATATACCCTTCGTGCTGCCACCCACCACGGGCGAATTTTGGTTTTAAATCGTGAAAGTGCCAAACAAAGCACAGGCCACGGTTCGCCTTTGCCCACTTTGATTCACGGCGGACCGGGCCGAGCAGGAGGTGGGGAAGAAATGGGCGGTAAAAGAGGAATTAAGCATTATATGCAACGTTGTGCCGTGCAAGGTTCGCCCACGACTCTCACCGAAATCACGGGGATTTATCAGCCTAACGCGGATTATAAAGAAACTGAAAAACATCCCTTTGCCTATCATTGGGAAGATATTCAACCCGGGATGTCCATTCAAACTCACAACCGTACCATTACCGATACAGACATCGTGAATTTCGGAAATTTAACTTGGGATCATTTTTATGCGCATACCGATATCACTTCCCTGGAAGGAAGTATTTTCGAACAGCGCACCGCCCACGGATATTTTATCATTTCCGCAGCGGCGGGATTGTTTGTTTATCCCAACAAAGGCCCGGTGGCGGCGAATTACGGTTTGGAAGAAATCCGGTTTTTGCGGCCGATGTATCACAACGATACCATCAATGTGCGCTTGACCTGCAAACAAAAAGTCGATCGCGATGTGAGCGGAAAGGAACTCCCCAGTGGAATCGTGAAATGGTTTGTCGAGGTTTTTGACGTAAATGCCGAAAATGAGGAAGACAAACTCGTTGCCATTGCCACAATTTTGACCATGGTGCAGAAAAAGCAGACCACTTTTGTGGAAATGGATGCGGAAACCATAGAAAAAGCTCTCTCCAAATTGACCGAAGCAAGCAAACCAAAATGGGGAATGATGACCCCGCAACATTTGGTGGAACATTTGGAATTGAGCTATCGGATGGCTGCGGGGGAAGTCCAGGATTTTGAAATTGCCACCCCGGAAGAAAAACTCGAAAAAGTTCAAGCGACTTTATGGAATTACGATCCGATGCCCCGCAACTTCAAACATCCGTTGTTGAAGAAAGAAGCCCTGGAAGATTTGCGCTACAAAGATTTGGAAACCGCCAAACAAAAATTCCGGGAAGCGCGGGAAGAATATGAAAACTATTTCAAGGAAAACCCCGATGCCCTCACCAAAAACGCCGTTTTCGGCTGGTTGACCAAATTTGAATGGGAATTGTTGCATAGGAAACATTTGAACCATCACTTTGAGCAGTTCAATTTAATTTAAAGTCACTGCACACTTATTATGCAGTCGCTTTTGAGTAATTAATTTGAAGGAAAGTCTAAATGGAAGAATTTGAGCGAGGGAGGGGATTTAACACGATACGAGAAAAAACTATACGTATGTGCAACAAATGCGCATTGACTACAAGAGAATAAAAATTATATAATGGACAAACAAGCCTACGTAAAAAAACAAATTGACCACCACATCGCCACGATCGAATTCTTCACGCCACATCATAATTCGATGCCAGGGGATATTCTGGCAGAATTGGCCACCACCATTACAGAAATGGGCGAAAATGACGAAGTGAAAACAATCGTCCTAAAAAGCGCCGGCGATCGGACTTTTTGTGCCGGTGCCAATTTTCAGGAACTGATTTCCATTGAAAACGAAGCCCAGGGCGAAGCATTTTTTATGGGTTTTGCCAATGTCATCAACGCGATGCGCAAATGCCCAAAGTTCATCATCGGGCGCGTGCAGGGAAAAGCCGTAGGTGGAGGAGTTGGTCTGGCTTCCGCAGTCGATTATTGTTTGGCGACAAAATATGCGGCCATCAAACTGAGCGAACTAAACCTCGGAATTGGTCCGTTCACGGTAGGTCCGGCAGTTCAACGCAAAATTGGGTTGAGCGCTTTTTCGCAGATTTCCATCAATTGCAACGGTTTTTACGATGCAGAATGGGCGAGGCAAAAAGGTTTTTATGCCGATGTATTTGAAACCATAGAAGAACTGGACGAAGCTGTTCAAAAACTCGCCGAAGAACTTACCACCTTTAATCCCGAAGCCGTCAAAAAGATGAAACAAATGTTTTGGAGCGGCACGGAAGATTGGGACGATCTTTTGCACGAACGCGCCTTGATCAGTGGGAAGTTGGTGCTGAGCGAGTTTACGAAGGAGAAGTTGGGGAGGTATAAATAGTGGATAGTGGATAGAGGGTAGTGGGTAGGATTGTAGATGATTTAAGAAAAAATTTGTTCGACCCCAGGGGATCGAATCTTTGTAGCCACGGACACATCCCGTGGTTAACAATAAAAAGTAGTTTTGGCGGAATTTTTGCCTTTTTTTAAAGCAAAAATTATGACGAAAACGGGATGAACCTTTTTTGGTAAAAGTATCAAAATATTGATTTCCATCTGTTTATTTGAAGTGTTGTATGACAGATTAGAAATAGAAAAGTTTTAGTTATGGAAAGCAAATATCATTTCAGTTTTGAAGAATTAAAGGTATATCAAAAGGCGATTGAATATGGAGAAGTAGTTCATAAGCAACTGAATAGTTTTCCTAAAATCGAAGATTATGGGCTTTCATCGCAATTTGCCAGGGCAGCCGATTCAATCGCATTTAATATAGCTGAAGGTTCGGGAAGTTCGGATGCCAGTTTTCTGAATTACTTGCGAATAGCTCGGGATAGCTCCAGAGAATGTGTGGCGGCGACCAGAAAAGCATATTTAAGGGAATATATTTCGTTTGAAGAAAGTGAAAAAAACAGAGCAATGTTGGTGGAAATCAATAAAATGCTATCCTCTTTGATGAAATATTTAAAAAATAAACCAAACCCCTAACTACCCTCTACTCACTACAAACTACCCTCTATGATATTTTCTTTCAAAAACCACATCCCCGTCATTCACGAATCCAGTTTTGTCCATCCGCTTGC
>CAYPGZ010000060.1:7431-10709 GCA_964410335.1 uncultured Flavobacteriaceae bacterium
GCCGAAACCAAAATCCCCCGAAGAAGTTTGGTGGTCGGAAATCCGGCAAAAATCATCAAAACAGTTTCCGATGAAATGATTGCCTGGAAAACAGCCGGAACAAAACTCTATCAACAATTGCCCGCCGACTGCCACGAAAGTTTAAAAGAAGTGGAACCGCTTCGCGAAATTCCCAAAAACCGGCCGGAGCAAGAGGATTTTTATAAAACTTTGAATGAATTCAAACGAAAAAATGGTTAATTACATAGATGTTTTGCGGCTTTGTCTCTTTGTGAACAACAAAAATTCCGACCTTTGTGATTAAAGATAACAATTTTAAATAATACATTTTGGAAAATAAAAATGAGGTTCCCACTGAGGCAACAATAAAGGAGTTTAAACTTCCAAAAATGGGCGAAAGCATTACCGAAGGGACCATTATTAACTGGATTGTTTCTGAAGGAGAAAGTTTTGAAGAAGGCGATATTCTCGTGGAAGTAGGCACAGATAAAGTCGATAATGAAGTGCCGGCACCCTTTTCCGGAAAAATGCTGGAACACAAAGCTGCCCCAAAAGACGTGGTGAAAATAGGCGAAACCATTGCATTGTTGTCTTTTTCAGCTACGGGTAAAGCCAAGAAAACAGTTCCTGAAGACAAGGAAAATTCACAAATTCCGGGAAAAGAGTTTACAAAAGCCTCTAAAATTCGTTCTGAAAAAAACATTTCGGAAAAAACCTATCGTATTCCGGTGAACAGAACGAATAATTTCTATTCCCCCTTAGTGGAAAAAATCGCACGTCAAAACCACATCAGTTACGAAGAACTCGCCAGAATTCCGGCAACGGGAAAAGAAGGACGACTGCGGAAAAGTGATATTTTCAATTATCTCGACGCAGGACGACCGGCACAATTTGCCCAGCCGGTTATGGAAAATAATGCTTTTCAACTTCCCGATTTAAAATTCGATAAAGGAAAAGGAAGGATCGTCGAAATGGACCGGATGCGGCAGATGATCGCCGATCATATGGTGTTTTCCAAACACACCTCCCCACACGTTACCGCTTATGTGGAAGCCGATATGACCGAAATGGTGAACTGGCGCAATGCCAATAAAAAATCCTTTCAGGAAAAACACGGCGAAAAACTCACCTTTACGCCACTTTTTGTTCAGGCTGTAGCAAAGGCAATTCAAGATTTCCCGATGATTAATTCCTCATTGGATGGAAATAATATTATTGTGAAAGAGGAAATCAACATCGGAATGGCCACAGCCTTGCCCAGTGGAAATTTGATTGTTCCGGTGGTGAAAAACGCCGATAAAAAATCCTTGGCGAAATTGGCTAAAGAAGTGAATATTTTGGCAGAAAAAGCGCGGGATAACAAATTGAAACCCGATGATACCAAAGGCGGAACGTTCACGATTTCCAACGTCGGGACCTTTGGCAGTCTGATGGGAACACCGATCATTAATCAGCCCGAAGCAGCGATTTTGGCCACAGGAATCATTAAAAAACGCGCGGAGGTAATGGAATATGAAGACGGCGACAAAATTGAAATCCGGCAGATGATGATGTTGTCCTTGTCCTTCGATCACCGGATTGTGGATGGGTTTTTGGCGGGGAGTTTTTTGCGGAAAGTTGCGGATTATTTGGAAAGCACCCGGGATTCGTAGACCCGTTGCATGCAACGGTTTTATCATAAATATGAAAATGAACAAATTTCAAAATAAATACCGCATAGGTTCTGCACGTTTGCCCAATTGGGATTACCGTTCCAATGCGGATTATTTTGTGACCATATGTACCAAAAATCGAAAATGTTTTTTCGGGGAAATCACGGATTCCCAAAAAGACAATCCGATGACCTTATCAAAAATTGGACAAATCGCCCAAGATTTGTGGGAGGGAATTCCCAATCATTTTCCTGATATAAAATTGGGTGAATTTGTGGTCATGCCCAATCATGTTCATGGAATTGTTGAAATTAAAAAATCAAAAGGTGATTTAGGCGACGTTGACGATAGAGACGTTGCATGCAACGTCTCTACACAAAAAAACCAAATGCAGGATATTTCCCCGAAAAAAGGGGCATTGTCCACGATTATCCGTTCCTATAAATCGGCGGTAACAAAAAATGCACGGTTAACAAATCCTCATTTTGCATGGCAATCCCGGTTTTATGACCATGTCATCCGGAATCCCTCGGCATTCAACAAAATTTCAAATTACATTATAAACAATCCCAAAAATTGGGACACTGATAAATTCTATTCATAATAATGAAAATTTCGAAACATATTTTTAAAACCGCCTTCCAAACCCTCTCCACCGCCAAAGCAATGACGGAAATCTACGAGGAGAATTTCAGGGAAGTATCAAAATACGTACACGCCACTTCGCGCGGACACGAAGTCATTCAAATTGCAGCAGGAATGCAGTTGTTGCCGCAAGATTATGCTTACCCATATTATCGTGACGATTCCATTTTGCTGAGTATCGGAATGACACCCAAGGATTTGATGTTGCAATTGATGGCCAAACGAGATGATCCATTTTCGGGAGGTAGAAGTTATTATTCCCACCCTAGTTTACGAGATATCGATAAACCTAAAATTCCGCATCAAAGTTCCGCCACAGGAATGCAGGCGATTCCGGCCACCGGTGCCGCGATGGGAATGTGGTACAAGGAAGCAGAAAAAATTGATAACGAAAATAAAAAACTCAACACTCAACACTCAAAACCTTTAGTGTTATGTTCCCTCGGAGATGCTTCCGTGACCGAAGGAGAGGTTTCCGAAGCTTTTCAAATGGCAGCTTTGAAGCAACTTCCGATTTTGTATTTGGTGCAAGATAACGGTTGGGACATTTCCGCCAACGAAGCCGAAACCCGGGCACAAAATGCCTATGAATTCGCAAAAGGTTTCAAAGGTTTGGAAGCCGTTTCTATTGACGGCACCGACTTTATCGAAAGTTATACAACCCTTGAAAAAGTTATAAAAACCATCCGCACTGAACGTCGACCATTTTTGGTTCACGCCAAAGTTCCACTGCTGAATCATCATACTTCAGGGGTGAGGATGGAGTTTTATCGCGATGATTTGGACGAAGCAAAATCCCGCGATCCTTTTCCGAAAATGAAAAAACAACTTTTGGAAAATGGATTTTCGGAGCAAGAGGTGAACGAGATAGAGGTTTCCGCCCGCTCGAAGGTTGAAAAAGACTATAAACAAGCACTTAAAGCCGAAGATCCCACGCCCGAAGATTTGTTCACTCACGATTTTGCACCTACCGAAATCACC
>CAYPGZ010000061.1:0-10624 GCA_964410335.1 uncultured Flavobacteriaceae bacterium
CAAATTTACAAATTATTTACTTCAAAACAAGTTTTGCTGTTTCTTACTTTCACTTTTGTATCTCTGATTTAACTACAATACAAAAGCCTATCAATTCAAATTTCAAAAGCCTTTGGCAAACCTGTCCTTTGGAACATAATTTGTTTATTTTTGTTGAAATCAACCTAAAAAATATGAACCGAAAACTTCGCATTAACGCTCATTCTCATCTTCTTCCTTATCCGGAGGAAATCCCTCAATTTATGAAAGAAAAAGAGATTTTTTGGGTGGATGAAGAGCGAAAATATATGCTTCAAAAAAACTGGAAGCGCCCGGTTACGGATTCCAGTTTTTTCTTAAACGAAAAACTGGAATGGATGGAACGATACAATATCGACCATGCTGTGATTCTGAACCTCTCACAACTTTATGGAAACGGTCTTCGTGTGGAGGAAATGAAACAGGCCTTACGGTTTCAAAATGATTTCAACGCGAGATTACAACATGACTACCCTTCAAAATTCACTAGCGGATTTGTGGTGCACCCCGGATTTGTACGGGGAGCTTTATGGGAAATTGAACGTTGCGTCAACGAATTGGGCATGCAACTTTTGTGTTTGCCCACACACTATATGGATACCATTGGGACTTGGCGATGCATTTTTGATGAAGAAAACGAACCAATTTTTGAACTGGCTAGCCAATACAATCTGGCCGTAGAAATTCATCCTTATGACGGAGAAAAATTCATAAAACTTGAAAATACAGCTTGGCGTTTTCATCTGATTTGGATGTTGGCTCAGTGTGCAGATGCATATCATTTTTTAACCCTTAACGGTTATCCCGATAAATATCCCAACATGCGAGTCTGTTTTGCACATGGCGGACAGTTGGCTCAAATCAATTTGGGGCGAAGAATACAAGGCTTCGACGGACGACCGGATTTATTTAAGGGAAAAACCCATCCCAGAAAATCGGTGGGACATAAAAACATCTTTTTCGACACTTTGGTGCATGACACCGGATCACTGAAATTATTGGTGGAAAACCAAAAACCTCGACAAATTATCGCAGGACTTGATGATCCCTATCCTCTTGGGGAAATGGAAAGCGCTCCACAATCTTCTTATCCCGGAAAACTTTTGGATCTGGCAGTCGAACGAGAAATTATCACCCCTCAGGAATATGATGATATCTGGGACAGCAACGTAATTCGTTGGCTCTGTGGGGATGACGAAAAAGCAAGAGAAGAATTAAGACAGCGTATTCTTCAATAATTACTTGAAAATCAACAACAATAAAAAGGAAAATTATGGATTTTCTCTCTGAAGAATTAAACGAATATATCGAAAAGCATTCACAACCTGAACCCGAATTATTGCAACGACTAAATCGGGAAACTCATCAAAAAATACTGCAACCACGCATGTTGAGCGGGCATTTGCAAGGACGGGTTTTAAGTTTGATTTCAAAATTGGTGCAACCTAAAAACATTTTGGAAGTAGGCACCTACACGGGCTATTCCGCACTATGCTTAACCGAAGGAATGCAGAAGGAAGGTCGTTTACACACCATAGATATCAATGAAGAATTAAAATCATTCCAACGAAAATATTTCGACCAATCCAATTATGGAAAGCAAATCGTCCAACACACAGGAAATGCTCTGGAAATCATTCCCACTTTAACAGAAAAATTCGATTTGGCTTTCATTGATGCCGATAAAGAAAACTATACCAAGTATTTTAAACTGATACTTCCCAAAATGAATCAAGGCGGATTGATTTTGGCGGATAATGTCCTGTGGAGCGGTAAAGTTATTCAGAAATTGGATGCTAAGGATGAAGACACAAAAGGTCTGTTAGCCTATAATAAATTGGTGAACGAAGACAAACGCGTTGAAAGTGTATTACTTCCCATCCGAGATGGAGTCATGGTTTCGCGGGTGATTTAAACCAATCCGAGAAATGACAGCCCTCAGCAATAAAACCTAAAATTTTCTTTTGATTGCTCCGGTAATTTTTTCGATATCTTCTTTCACTTTAGAAGCTTCGTCTTTCAATTCTTTGATGGACTCATTTCCCATCCCTGAAAAATCATCCTTTTCTTTTGTGATTTCAGATTTCAAATCGTTGGTAGCATTCCGAATAGAACGCAGTCCTTGCCCCATACTTTTGGCAATTTCAGGAATCTTGTCCGCTCCAAATACCAAAAGAATGATAAACAATATAAAGATTACTTCTCCTGTGCCTATACCGAACATTGTGAATGGGTTTGCTTTGCAAATATACCACGAAAAAATAGCCCCACGAAAAAAATTGATGGGACAAAAACATTGAACTCATTAAAGAATATCTTTTAAATTTTGAAATAGCATTTGTGTACCTTTGTCCAAATAGTCAAAAACCTACAATTGAATCTTAAACTAAAAATGACCCACGAAGAAATAGCTCAAATTCTCGACACAGCCGCTATAGAAGCTGCTCCCGTTTCACAAATGGCTGAAAAAGAAAAAATCACACTAGAAGATGCTTATAAAATCCAACAGCTTTCTATCGGAAGGAGGTTGATGCGAGGCGAGCATATCACCGGATTTAAACTCGGTTTCACCAGTAAGGCCAAAATGGAGCAAATGGGAGTTCATGATTTAATTTGGGGTTTTTTGACCGATCAAATGGAGATTAAATCCGGGGAAGAAATTGCTTTAAAACAATGGATACACCCGCGTGCAGAACCCGAAATTGCTTTTCGTGTATCTCAGGATTTCCCCGATCGAGAACTCACCTTGAAGGAACTTCCGGAATATCTCGATAAGATGGCCACTGCCATTGAAGTAATTGACTCCCGGTATGAAAACTTTAAATTTTCGTTGGAAGATGTTATCGCCGATAATTGTTCTTCCACCGGATATGCCATTGGAAAATGGCATGATTTAGAAACAGACATTTCCAATTTGGATATTGTGCTAAAAATAAATGATAACACCATTCAGCAGGGAAAAACCTCGGCCATTTTAGGAAACCCCCTTCAACCCGTCGTAGAGTTGAGCCGTTTGGCCAGTATTGCCAATATTGCGGTAAAGAAAGGCTATGTGATTTTGGCCGGAGCAGCAACCGCAGCAGAATACCTGAAATCCGAACAGAAAATCGAAGCCGAAGTGGAGCACTTGGGCAATGTGTATTTTAAAACAAAATAGAAAATAAGTTTAATCGCTAATCAAAAATTGCCCTTCCTAAGGGAAGGCTTTCAAATTACATGAAAATCATCATTCCTATGGCCGGACGTGGTTCGCGTTTGCGCCCACACACCTTAACCGTACCAAAGCCTTTAATCCCAATCGCAGGAAAACCAATTGTTCACCGGCTGGTTTTGGATATTGCCAAAGTAATCAATAAAAAAATCGATGAAGTGGCTTTTATCATCGGTAAGGATTTTGGCAAAAAAGTTGAAGAGGATTTAGTGAACATTGCAGAAAGCCTTGACGCTAAAGGCAGCATCTACTATCAGGATGAAGCGCTGGGAACGGGTCATGCCATTATGTGTGCCAAGAATTCTTTGAGCGGTCCTGCCGTTATTGCTTATGCCGACACACTTTTTAAGGCTGATTTTACGTTGGATACCACAGCCGATGGCGTGATTTGGGTGAAAAAAGTAGAAAATCCAGAACAATATGGAGTGGTAAAACTCAATGAAAAACAAGAAATTGTGGATTTGGTGGAAAAACCAAAAGAAAAAATATCGGATTTGGCAGTCATCGGAATTTATTTTTTCAAGGATGTCGGAGTTTTGAAAACGCAATTGCAGGAAGTGCTGGATGAAAAATTGGTTCGAGGCGGAGAGTATCAAATAAACGACGGTATTGAAAAAATGAAACAAAAAGGACATATTTTCAAACCCGGAAAAGTGGATGAATGGATGGATTGTGGAAATAAAAATGTGACCTTAGAAACCAATTCCAAAATATTGAATTTCATGTTGGAAGCCGGTGAAAAACTAGTTTCGGATGATGTAAAAAATCAACATTCAAAAATCATTGAGCCTTGTTTTATCGGAGAAGGTGTTGAACTGGTAAATTCTGTAGTCGGTCCAAATGTCTCCATCGGAAATGCTTGTAAAATCATCGATTCAAGGATTAAAAATAGTCTGATTCAGAATGAAAGTGAAATCAAAAATGCTGAGTTGGACAACGCCATGATCGGAAATCACGCAAAATTCAATGGAAATTTTAAAAGCATAAGCATTGGTGATTATTCTGTTTTGGAATGAAATCAAATTCCATTAAAACGGATATTTTATTTATAAAACAGATCAAAACAATATATGGTTTGGGATAAACATAAACCATTTTTTTGCAGTTCCGGCAAGAATTATTCAAGTTCTTGCAAGGTTTTTTTATGGCTGTTTTTAGGTATTTTTTTGTATTCAAGTCCCATTTTATCACAAGATTCCACCGCAGTGGTGCAAGACAATCTGGGAAATGTTGAAAATAGATTTCAGGAATATTTCTTTGAAGCTTTAAAGCAAAAAGCAATTGAAAATCCTAAAAAAGCAATCACCGCCCTCGAAAAAGCAATCGAACTTCAACCCGAAGAAGCCATTTTGTATGTCGAAATGGGGAAAAATCAGCACGCCTTAAAAAATTACTCGGAGGCGGAAGAAAATTTCCAAATCGCACTCAAAAAAAATCCCACCGAGGAACGATATATCCTCACTCAACTTTTTGAGGTTTTATACGATGCCCATCAGTATAACAAAGCCATTCCCGTGGTAAAAAAACTAACTACTTATGACGGACGATATTATGAAGATTTGGCAAATCTCTACATGATGATTAAACAACCCGATTTGGCACTGGAAGCGCTGGAGAATGCCGATAAATTAATGGGTTCCAGTTCCTATCGCGATGAATTGCGCACCCGCATTTTTCATATTACCGGTAATGACAATGCACAAATTTCCTATCTGAAAAAACAAATTTCAGCAAATCCGGAGAATCAAGAAAATTATCTTGAGTTGATTAAGGTTTATCATAAAAACGGACAAACTCCAAAAGCTTTTTCCCTCGTGGAAGACTTTCAAAAGAATTTTCCTCATTCCAATAAAATACATTTGGCTCTTTATCCTTTGTATTTTAGCCAAAACCAACATGAAAAGGCCATTACTTCCATTCGAAAAATTCTTTCCGACAGAGCGCTTGACGAAAAAGAAAAAGTGCTTGCTTTAAATACTTTTATCGCCTTTACAAGGGAAAATCCCGAATATGAAAATGAGCTCGCAGAAGTGGTAAATCAAGCTATCGAAACAGAAACCAACACAAAATCTAACAAAGAACTCGGCGATTATTATTCCGATAAAGAACCTGAAAAAGCATTGGGATTTTATGTGAAAGCCTTAGAAGAGAATTTTAGCGATATTCGTTTGATTGAAAAGATTTTAGAGCTGCAGCTGGAGCTAAAAAAATATGACGAGGTCCTCGTATTGGGACAAAAAGCCTTGACAGTTTTTCCATCCCGTCCTGCACTTTATCTCGCATTGGGAAAAGCCAATAACCAGAAGGGAAATAGCTCAACAGCTTTAGAAAACCTCGAAATGGGATTGATTTATTTGATTGAAAACCCGGAAATGGAAGCAGATTTTTATGAACAAATGTCGAAAGCATATGAAAAAACGGGCAATTCGGAAAAAGCAGCTTCTCTAAAAAAGAAAGCTGAAAATCTAAAAAATAAAAACGAATGAAGTTGAGAAGCTTTTTTTTCCCGATGCTGATTTTGGCTTTACTATCTTCATGCGGCTCAAAAAAAATAGCGGTGACAGATGAAAACCTCAGCTTCAAACAAATTGTTGGTTTGCACCGGGAAGCCGCTCCGGATTTTCAAACTCTTGCGGGAAAAGTCCGCGCGGGATATACCGATGAATATACCTCTCAAAATATCAGCATCAGCATTCGGATGAAAAAAGACAGCACCATTTGGCTCAGTGCAAAATTGGCAGGAATCCTTCCGCTGGCCAAAGCGATAATTAGTCCAACGGAGGTGAAATATTATGAAAAAATAAATAAAACCTATTTTTCCGGGGATTTTCGGCTTCTGAGCAACTGGTTGGGTATGGAATTGGATTTTGAAAAAGTTCAAAATCTTCTCACCGGTCAGACGATCTACAGTCTGGAAAACGAAAGATATCTCATGGAGAAAAAAAACAACGGAATACAATTCGAATCGGAAAAGGCACGTTTTTTAAAAAAACTGTTTCTGCTGAATCCCGTGACTTTTAAAACCGAAGCTCAACAGTTGGTTGATGAATATACAAACCAAAGTTTAACGGTTACTTATCCGGAATATCAAGAAATGTCCGGTTTTTATTTCCCTAAGAAAATCAGCATCATAGCGATTCAGAAAGGAGAAAATATGAAAATTGATATCGAATACCGGGATTTGGAATTTGATGTGCCGGTATCCTTTCCATTTGAAATTCCTACGGGATATGAAAGAATACAGTTGTAACAAACCAAAATCATGAATTCAAGTTTCAAAATTGATAAGGGAGTTCACTCCATCAAGATGAAGACATTTCTTCATGTGTTGATGCTGGTTCTTTTTCTTGTCCACTTTTCTGTTTCCGCCCAAACGCGCGAGGAATTGGAACAACGCAGAGTGGAACTAAAACAAGAAATTCAAAAAATAAACAACCTGCTGATTGGTACACGGAAACAGGAAAAATCAATTTTATCACAAGTTTCGGAGTTGAATCAACGCATCAAAGCCACCGAAAACCTTATTGCCGTTATCAATCGTGAAGCTAATTTGCTTACCTCTGAAATTGCTACCAACAGGAACAAAATCAAAAAGCTGGAAAAGGACTTGGAAGATTTAAAGGAAGATTATGCCGAAATGATCCGACGTTCTCACCGCAGCAGTTCCAAACAAAACAGGATGATGTTTTTGTTTTCCTCCGAAAGTTTTCTCCAAGCTTACAAACGCTTGCAGTTTATGAAACAATATGCGGATTATCGTCGAGATCAGGGAGAAAAGATCAAGCAAAAGACCGCAGAACTCGAAACCTTGAACAAAGATTTGATCGCCCAGCGAAAAGACAAGGAAAATCTACTCGCTGAAAAGAAAACTGTTCGACAAGAATTGGAAATTGACAAAAAGGAACAACAAGCGCTTATTGCCGAAATCTTGAAAAAGGAAGATAGTTTTACGAAACAAATCAACAAAAAACAGCAGGAAATAAATAAAATAGACAATCAAATTGAAGCTTTGGTACGGGCAACCATTGCCGAAGAAAATGCAAAAAAGGGCTCAACCAAACGCAATACTTTTGAAATGACTCCTCGGGCAGCTGCCCTCGCCGCTGATTTTGAAAGCAATAAAGGTAAACTTCCCTGGCCGGTGGACAGGGGCATTGTAACAATGAGTTTTGGAACACATCCGCATCCGGTGGTAAGCACAACAACCATCAACAGCAATGGAGTTCGAATCAGTACCGAGGATAACGCCGAAGCAAAAGCTGTTTTTTCCGGTGTGGTAAGTGAAGTTCAATCAATTCGTGGAGCGCATATGGCCGTCATGTTGCGTCACGGAAATTATATTACGGTGTACAATAACCTTTCGAATGTGTATGTGAAAAAAGGTCAGGAAGTCAGTATCGGACAGGCTTTGGGGCAAGTGTCAAAAAGTACGGCAACAGGAAAAACCACTTTGTATTTTTTGATATATAAAAACACGCAAAAACTCAATCCCGCCGATTGGATTTATAAGATGTAAATTCGAAATAAAATTTACTCAAAAATCGCTTTTAATTCTGTGGCCTCTTTTGGGCTCAATTTTCCTGCCAATACCAAGCTGAGTTGTTTTCGGCGTAAAGCCGCCTCATAGCGTTCTTTTTCGAGTTTGGTTTCGGGAATAAGTTTTGGAATCCTCACCGGGTTACCCGATTCGTCCACAGCCACAAAAGTATAGATAGCTTCATTGGCTTTGCTTCGTTGACCACTTTCCCGGTCTTCAATCCATACATCCATATAGATTTCCATGGAAGTATTAAAGGCTCGGGAAACCTTTGCTTCAATGGTTACCACGCTGCCTAAAGGCACTGTGCGATTGAACGCCACGTGGTTTACTGAAGCTGTAACCACTATCCGCCTACTGTGTCGTCTTGCTGCAATACTCGCCGCCCGATCCATGCGTGCCAAAAGTTCACCTCCGAATAAGTTGTTCAAAGGATTGGTTTCGCTCGGAAGTACCATATCGGTAGAAATTGTCTTGGAATCTTTTGGGGTTTTTGCGTTCATGAAGTTGTGAATTAATCCGAATTAATGTGAATTTGGAAGTGCAAAATTACACTATTTGACCCTGGATTTGGTCATTAATTCACGAATTGATTTTTGAAATGGAAAAGAGTAAAACTCTAAAAGATTTCTTGTCTAATTACCGATTTAGAAAATCCTTTAGTTTGGAATAGATAAGCAATTTGTACAGGAGAAAAACACATCCGATTGCTTGCAGGAACAGGGAACTTATCAATACAATATTGCCGTAAGGCCAATGCATGATTTTGAGGACTGCGCCAACAATTCCCGCAGCAAAACCAATGACCAAAATTATCAAGGCATGTTTTGCTTTCATTTCGATGGATTGGAATTCAAGGCTTGCACCAGCAACCAAGCGTTTTCATTATCGTTCTTGCGAATTATATAGAGGTTTTTCAAGGCTTCACGGCGGGTTTTATAACTGGAATAAACCACTTGATACAACCCCCATTTGTTAGCTCCAATTTCGCGAGCGGGAAAACCTTTTTCTTTTAGTTCTAACATCTTTTCTTCAGCATTTGCTTTTTCCCGGAAAGCGCCGGCAACTATATGATAATTTCCGGGTTGGGCCTTCACTTCAAAAACAATTTCGGGCAAAGGCTGTGGAATGGAAAAAGTGGCCTGCTGAATTTTATTTTCAAATTCAGCTTCTGCTTTTTCCTGAACTGCAAGATTGTGTGAGGCAACTTGGTTGCTATACCAATTTAATCCGGCAACACCGGAAAGTCCTAGAGCAAGCAATCCCACGGCAGCATATTTCAGGTAAGCATGCCTTCTCGAAGTTTTCTTTTTGTGGGTAAAAATTAGGCCTGTATTTTCTTCTTGCTCAACTTGATTTTTTTCAATCGGAAATTCGGGCTTCTCACGAGTGATCTCCGCTGAAGTGAACGAAACCAAACCGAAAGCATCTAACAAATAATTGGTGTGCCGGGTGGGCTGGAACGCCACTTTATCGTCTGTTTTGCTGAAAATACCAATTCCATCCAAGCTCACTTCCTGATTTTCGGAAAGGCTTTTTTTCAAATCTTCTACAAAAAGATTTATTTTTTGCTTGGCTTCCTCAAAAGAAACATTTTCGGTTTTGGAAATATAATTGATGAGTAATCCATCGCTTTGGTTCAGCTGAGCATTATAGGAAATACTCTTTGTCGGAGGGTAGAATGCGTGGGTGGAGGTGTGAATTTGCGCCGGTTTTCGATGAGCGATAAGCGCGCCAAACCCCGGAATAATCACGCATTCGTATCGATAGAGCAAATCTCGAATGTAGTTTTTAACAGCCATAAAACAAATATACTGGTTTTGTGCTATAAAAAAAGCCAGGAAGACTTATTTTTTTCCACATGTTTATAAACCACAAAATTGTTAGTTTTGAAGATGAAAGTACATAAACAATTCAGCCGAGCAGATATATTATAAAAAAAATGACCAAAACAGAACTTTTTCATCTTTTGGCTTTGTTAAGTCTTCCGAATATTGGAGACATCTCAGCAAAAAGATTATTAGGCAAGCTGGGGTCGGCTGAAGCTATCTTCAAGGAAAAAAAGTCCAAGTTGCTGAAAATAGACGGTATCGGGTTAAACGCCTTGAAGGAGTTTGGCAATACCTCTTATTTTGATGAAGCCGAATCCGAGTTGAAATTCATCGCCGACAACAACATAGAGGTCGTTTATTTTCAGGATAAAAACTATCCTCAAAACCTGAAACACTGCATCGACGCCCCGGTCTTGCTTTTCCAAAAAGGGAACATCGATTTGCAAAACAAAAAAATCATCAGCATTGTGGGCGCGCGGAAAGCCACGGTTCAAGGTACCGCTTTTTGTGAGAAATTCGTGGAAGAACTCGCCCCTCTCGACCCGGTCATCGTTTCGGGCTTTGCCTATGGGATGGACATCGCTGCCCACAAAGCCGCGATAAAACACAACTTGCAGACGGTGGCTTGCCTTGGCCACGGGTTGAACCTGATTTACCCCAAACAGCACGAAAAATACCGTGAACAAGTGGAATTCCACGGGGGCTTTGTCACGGATTTTTGGAGCAGCGCCAAATTCGACCGCAAGAATTTTTTAAAGAGAAACCGCATCATTGCCGGCTTGAGTCAGGCCACAATCGTAGTGGAAAGCGCCGAAAAAGGAGGTTCGTTGGTCACGGCCGATATTGCCAACTCCTACGACCGGGATGTCTTTGCCGTCCCGGGAAGGCCAAAAGACTTGCAAAGCCAAGGCTGCAACAACCTCATCAAGCAGCAAAAAGCGAATTTGCTGACTTCCGCCGCGGATTTGGTCTATATGCTCAACTGGGATTTGGAAAAACCAAAACCAAAACAACAGGAACTTTTTG
>CAYPGZ010000062.1:0-10551 GCA_964410335.1 uncultured Flavobacteriaceae bacterium
AAACATAATCTGGCTTATGCCCATTTTGGGAAAATGGAATACAAAAAAGCTTTGGCAGGGTTAACAAAGGAAATAAACGGGTACATGGCGGCTCCACAATCCCGTTTGGTGGTATGTCTTGGGTGGTGTTGTGGTTTTGGGCGGCATTTTCTTTTTTGCCCGAAGACGCCTAAAAAAAGTTTGACCTTTGCCTCTCTTCAAAAACTATGCTTCCAGTTTCATTTGACCATGGGCTTACACCCGTAGCTATTGATATTCGACCCCGTTGGGGTCAGCAGAACTTCTTCCACAAACTGACTGGACTACCAACTAACCTGTTAACCTTTCTTTTTTTTTCAACACTAAAGGGCATAAAAAACAAAAACCCTTTATCATGAAGAAAAAGATTTTTATGGCGGCAATGCTCGCTTTTTCAGGAATTTTCCTCGCTTCGGCGCAAACAGAAACCCGTATCGGAGGCATGCTCGCTTATGGTACCGAAATCGAAAACATCGGGATCGGGGTCAATGCCGAGTTTGGCATTACGGAAAAAATAAGCATCTCCCCCGGTTTTATTTTCTACCTGCCCAAAGACGAATACGGAATAGACATCACTTGGTGGGAAATAAACGGAAATGCCAATTATTATTTTATGGAAGGCAACACCGATGTCTATGGCCTCGCGGGACTGAACTACACCAACGTAAAAATATCCTACCCCGACAACCCCTTTTTCGACGGGGACATTTCGGATGGGCGTTTTGGTCTCAACATTGGCGGGGGTGCCAACTTTCATATTGGCAGCAGCATTATGCCCTTTGCCGAATTGAAATATGTCATCATTGACGGTGGGCAACTGGTGCTTGCCGCCGGGGTGAAATTCAGCTTGTAACAAATAAAAAGAAGGATTATGGAAACAATTATCAAACATTTCAAAAAATGTGTTGGGAAAAAACCAAGCTTTTTGTTGGCCATGGCCTTTCCCGTGTTTTTGTTTTATCCCCGGGAAAGCATGGCTCAACGGACCATAAACGCCACTGGCGGGACGGGAAACATCGGCAACACCACGCACTCCTATTCCGTGGGCGAGATGGTTTTGGTCAGTACGGTCGAAATCACTAATTTCTATTTTACCCAAGGCCTCTTGCAAAACGACGACGTGAACCTCGAAATCCACGACAACCAGTATTTGTCCGAAGGATTGGAACTCTACCCCAACCCCGCTGCCAATGTGGTTTACCTACAAGCTTCCTTTGAAGGTGGCGGGGAACTTGATCTCAGACTCTACGACCTTCGTGGAAGGTTGATAAACCAAAAGCGGGTCCAACTCCAATCTGGGATTGAAAAACAAAGTCTTGACATCTCGATGTTGCAGGAAGGAACTTACCTTTTGCAGGCGAATTTGAAGAAAGATGGAAATAGCTATAGGCATAGTTTCAAGATAATGAAACGGGGAAATCAATAAACAAATCCCAAATTTCAAAAAATAAATTCCAAAACTCAATAAATAACTGCGAAAGCTTCGATCTATCAAGATAATTCGGGATAATTCGTAGCCACAATTCGCATAAAAATTCGTAGAACATGAAAACAAAACTTCTATTATTCGCAAGCGCGTTCTTGATGGTGATGAATATTCAGGCACAAGCTCCTGAAAAGTTCAATTATCAAGGGATTGCCCGGGACAACACTGGCGCAGCTTTGGCCAACCAAAGTTTGGGCATCAAAATCAGCATTCTCCACAACACCACTGTTGATTATTCGGAAACCCACACCGTGACCACCAACAATTTTGGGCTTTACACGCTCGTCATCGGCGACGGAACACCCGTTTTTGGCGGAATGGCCTCCGTGGATTGGGATTCCGGCAACAAATTCGTCAAAGTGGAAATAGACCCCAACGGCGGGGCCAACTACACCGATTTGGGCACCACCGAATTGTTGAGCGTGCCTTATGCCTTGTACGCTGCGGAAAGTGGAAGCAGTGCCAATGGAAGCCCCACGGGGCCGGCCGGCGGGGATTTGTCGGGAAATTATCCCAACCCGGATATCGCCAACAATGCGATAACCTCAAACAAAATAGCAAATGGGGCAGTAAAAACTGCCGATTTGGAAGATGCCGCGGTTACCGCACCAAAAATTGATGATATGGGCGCAACCAATGGCCAAGTCTTGAAATATGACGGTACCAACTGGGCACCGGCTTCGGACGACACCGGAACAGCAGGCTGGGGATTGAGCGGGAATACAGTTACCGCCACCGACTTTATTGGGACTACCAATGATGAAGCTTTACGATTTAAGGTAAACAATACGCGATCGGGTTTTATTTATGGCACCAATACGGCATATGGAAGATTGACACTTAGGGATAATACCACAGGAGTCACTAACACCGCAATTGGAACAGACGTTTTGGCCAAAAACACTACAGGGATTTCCAATACCGGTGTGGGACGTGGTTCTTTGCAAAATAGTGTGAATGGATCAAATAATACCGCTGTCGGTGAAGTCGCCTTATATAGCAACATTGATGGAAGTTCCAATACCGCTGTGGGGGAGGATGCGCTCAGGTATAATACTTCCGGATCCTTTAACACCGCTATGGGCAAAATTTCTATGGAAACCAACCTCACTGGCGATTACAATACTGCATTGGGGTATAATGCCGATGTGGGCACCGACGGGCTCACCAACGCCACCGCCATCGGCGCCTATGCCTATGTGGAACAAAGCAACGCCTTGGTCTTGGGGAGCATCAACGGTATAAATGGTGCCACGGCCTCAACAACAGTTGGCATCGGCACCACTACCCCAAGCGCATCTTTGGAAATCAAAAAAAACAGCACGATGGGTCTTCCTCAAATACGCCTTAGGGAGGATGACGACGATTATGCGCGCATCAACTTCCACAACACCAACCCAGGTGGATGGGCATTGGCCGGCTATGCCGATACCGCCCCCGAAACCTCGCTTTTCAATTTTTATTACGACGATGGCACCTCGGGTGGGAATATTTTGAGCATTTCCGGGCATAAAAAAGTGGGAATCAATTATGTGCCAAGCCTTACCGGGATAAGTGGGTGGACTGAAGGAACCTTAAGCGTGAAAGGCGCAGACGGAAGTACAGATGTTCTTACTCTTATTGACGGCGGCAGTTCAGATAAATGGAGTTTTTATGTAAACGATGATTTGGGCATATACTTCAATGCGTCAAAAGTTGGTGAATTCGACGATGTTTCAGGAGCCTATAGCGCCACATCGGATCGTCGCTTAAAAGAAAATATTGCTCCGATTGCATCGGTATTGAATAAGGTTAAGGATGTTGAAGTCGTCAGTTACACCTATAAAAAGGACGAAACCCATCAACCACAAATCGGTTATATTGCACAAAACCTACAAGAACAGTTCCCCGAGTTCGTAAACGTACCCAACCCGGAAAACGAACGTTCAAAATACTATACCGTCAATTATGCCGGGATGAGCGCCGTGGCCATCAAAGCCATCCAAGAACAACAAAAAACAATTGAATCCCTTCAGGAAACCATCAAGAAAATGCAGGCACAAATAAAAGCCTTGCAACAAAAACAATAACTTTTGAGGGGGGCGTGGTTTTTTGACCGCGGCCAAAAAGAAAAGGGAGAGACAATCTCCCCTGAAAAGAGTGGCTGTTTTACGGCCACTTTTTTATTCTATTCTGCCTATCGGTTCTCCCATCAATTCATTTTTTATGTTTACTTTTCTTCTTCAATGTAGGTGTTTTCGTTTTGCTTATGAAAATATTTGTTATTTTTATTCCTGATTTAGGTGTTTTGCTTGTCCAAAGACAAACGCCATGCGAAAAGCAAGCCTCCATTTGCCTATTCTTATTGCCGTTTTCCTTTTTGCGGGAATCGCGGCAAAGGCTCAGATGCCTGATTTTCACATTAGCCTTTTTGATGAAAAAGATGGTATCCACGCTTCCAAAATTGTTGATATGGTGCGGGATGACCGAGGTTTTTTGTGGCTTTTGCATTCCCGCCAAGTGTGCCGATTCGATGGAAAAAACGTGAATTGTTTCCTGTTGGATAACCGGCTTATTTCCATCGCAAAAGACCGCAATAACCAAATCTGGGCAGTATCGATGTCCCGTTTATATAGGTTTGATAACGATGTCCTTGGTTTTCAACCCGTCGAAGTAGATACTACTCTCCAACCCCAACTCATCGCGATGCTCACACTTCCCGAAAAAGGACTAAGGTTACTGTCTAACCGGGGGTTTTACAGCTTCGATAATAAAGAAAAAAAATTCGTTCCGAATCATATTTTAGATACCCCCATCAACGGTGGTGAATTCATTTACACACATAGTTACGGTTTGAGCGGGAATAATTTTTTTTATGCGACCAACGACTCGATTGTTTCCCTCAACTTGAAAACCGGAAAAAGCAAAAGCCTGTATGTGTATGACCTGTATCGATTCTACCCTATCGACGAAAATTCCGTAATTGCAAGCAACTGGAAAGGACAGAGTTATGTGTATGATTTTTCAAACCTTTCCATCACGCCGCTGCACAGTCCCGGAGCAGAAGACACAAGAAAAAGCTTTTTGGGAGTAGTGGGTTTTTGCAAGCTTAAAGACCAATACAGCCTATTGGCCTCCTATGATAACGAAATTTCGAAATACGATATTTCGAACAAAAGTTTAAAGCATATTAATTTATTTTATAGAGGAAAACCTTTCTCCAATTTCAAAACTTTGGCGCTTTATCGTGATGATGACCAAAATATATGGATTGCCACAAACACCGGTTTGTTGTTTTTTAATGCTGAAAAACCGAGAATAGGTTTGTTGAGAAATTGGGAAAAATCCCCCGACAAAGCTTTTAGTTATCAGATAAGGAATTTTTCCCCTGACAAGAAAGGAAATCTTTGGCTCGCCACCAGCAATGGTTTTGCCTATTTTAATTTAAATACTGGGAAAGTCAAAAGTTTTATCGCCACTCCCGGAGCTCAGGATAAACTGAACCATAATTCCATCCGGGGAATTGTGGATGATGGTCAAAACCTCATCATTGGACAAAGCAATCGCGGAATCTGGCTATACAATCCAGAAACCCAAACCTACAAACGCCCACCCAATACTCCGATTGCAGATAAGGATGATTTTATAGACATGATATATCCGCTCCAAAATGGAAACCATGTGGTCATTGGTCGGGAGAAAGTTTATCTGATAAACGGCAAGACCTATCATATTCAACCAGTCGATTATCCGGGAAAAAATAATAATCCCGTGTTCTGTTTCCAAGATAGGCAACACCGCATTTGGATTGGAGCAGGCAATCAATTGTATTGTTTTGATGAAAACATGAAATTTCAATTTGCTTCACAAGCTTTTAAAAATTTACCGCTAAGCCTTTGTCAAACCGGAGAAAATGAATTTTATGTTGCCGCAAATGGTTTATTTCCTCTCACTTTAGAAGAACAAAGCATTAAGGTTCATGAACAAGTCAGGGGTTTAGAAGGTTTAACCATCCGAATAGTTTATCAGGATAGCCTCGGGAAATTATGGCTCGGTGCTGATGAGGGTATATATTCTTATAGCCTTTCCGATAAAACCTCCCAATCCGATTCGGGGAAAATAGAACATTATGATTTTTACGATAATGTACAAACGGGACGCTTTTATATAAATAGTTTTTATCGATTTCCAAATGGACCGATTTTTATGGGAGGAATTTCGGGCATGAATTATTTTTATCCCGAAAAGCTTAAAAATCATGAAGATTCGCTGATTGTTTCCATCCTACAGGTTTCAGTCAATGAAAAACCTTTGGATCCGACAAAATTTCCCTTGTCCGTCAATTCGAAAAAGAGAACACAGCATACTAAAAGAGAATTCCAATTACATCATAATCAAAAGAATATCGAAATAAGTTTTTCAGCGCCTTACTTCGATAATCCCACCCGTGTGGAATATCGCTACAGGATGAAAGGAGCCGGGGAAGATTGGGTAAATATCAAAAACATCAATTCCATACGATTTGCTTCTCTGGCACCCGGTGAATATGTCTTTGATGTGTCGGCGAGCGTCAATGGCAGAGATTGGTATAAAAGTTCTCCTTTATACTTTTCCATTCAACCTCCTTTTTGGCAAATGTGGTGGTTCTTTGCGTTGTTGGGCATTTTAGGAATCGGACTGCTATACTTGTGGATTCGGCATCTTCGCAGGCGTCTTCACGAGGAAGAAATAATCACCCGATTTGCCACCTCTCTCTTTAGTCAGAACACCATGGACAAGACTTTTTGGGATGTAGCGAAAAACTGCATTTCCATTTTAGGTCTCGAGGATTGTGTGATTTATTACTTTGACCATACCAAGAACAAGCTCATTCAGAAAGCTGCAGCCGGACCCAAAGGAAACCCCAATGCTTATAAAGTATATGATGCCATTGAAATCCCCATAGGAAAAGGAATTGTGGGTGCAGCAGCTCAAAGTCAGAAAACCCAAATTGTAAAAGACCTCCGAAAAGATTCCCGCTATATTGTGGATGACAAGAAAAGGCTTTCTGAAATCGCAGTGCCCATAATTGTGGACGGGAAAATCTTTGGAGTGATTGATTCGGAGCATTCCCGAAAAAATTATTTCACAAAATGGCATTCTCGGCTTTTGGAAAAAATCGCCAATCTCTGCGCCGAAAAAATATCACGCTATCTGCTGGCGGAGGAAGTGCGTATTAAAATTGCTCAAGATCTACATGACGACATGGGCTCCACGCTCACCAGTATCAATATCATCAGCAACATCGCCATGAAACAAAAAGAAAGCGAGAAAGTTTCGAACCACCTCGAAAAAATCAAGGACAATTCAGAAAAAATGATGGAAAGCCTAAATGATATTATTTGGGCCATTAATCCCGCCCATGACACGCTGGATCAAATTGGAATACATATGAAAGAATATACGGCAGAGCTGCTGGATCCTACCGATATTTCATATTCTTTTGAAATGGGAAAGGATATAGAAAAAACAAAATTTGAACTCTCAAAACGCAAGGACTTATTTCTGATTTTCAAAGAAGCTTTAAACAATGCTTTGAAATACAGCCGGGCAACAAAAATAGAAATGGTTTTAAAAAGAAAAAATGAATACATAATTTTAGGGGTAAAAGACAACGGAAAAGGCTTTAATCCTTCCGAAGTACTAAGAGGTAATGGGTTGAGAAATATGAAGCATCGGGCCGAAAATAGCGGTGGATTCTTGCAAATCGAATCACAAAAAGGCAAAGGCACAAGTTTACAACTCAAAATCCCCATCACATGATTAGGGTATTGCAAACCGGCAACAAAGCCTGTAATATTGTAACATCCGATTTTCTAAAAAAACGATTATGGCCAAGGTAGTTATATATGAAGACAACGTCCCTTTGCGGGAAAGCGTGGCCAGTTTATTGGAATTATCCGAAAAACACGAAGTTTTAGGAACTTTTGGGCATTGTGACAAGGTGAAAACCCAACTGCAAAAACTCAACCCTGATGTGGTGTTGATGGATATTGATCTTCCCGGCACCAACGGTATCGAAGCGGTCGGAATAATCAGAAAATTCAATAAGACCGTACAAATCATTATACTCACGATTTTTGATGATAACGATAAAATTTTCAAAGCCCTTTCTGCCGGCGCCAATGGGTATCTTTTAAAGAAAAATATATCCGAAAAACTCTTAGTCTCCATCGAAGAAGTTTTGCGTGGCGGAGCTCCAATGAGTCCGTCGATTGCCAGAAAAATCATTGAAAACCTCAAAAGGCCTCAACCTACTGATGTTCCGGATTATAAATTGACACAACGCGAACAAGAAATTCTGGAATATCTGGCTATGGGAAACAGTTTCAAACTTATTGCCGCCGAGTTAAAAATAAGTTTGGACACGGTGCGCACGCATATTAAACATATATATGACAAACTTCACGTGCGTTCCCAAATCGAAGCCGTTTGCAAGGCCTACCGCGAAAATTTGATTTAATACGAGGATACTCCCTCAAAACTTTCCCCTGTGCCTATTGCCTATTGAACAGGCGCTCTCCCCCAATTCAGTTATAAAACAGCCTTAGCAAAAGTTTTCCGTCATAAATATCACATCATTGAGGTATTGTGCTGCGTATGTGCTGCCCATAGCTTTGTCCCTATAAATCAAAACATACATTATCATGCAAACAATGATTAAAACACTAACGTCCAAAATGCTGCTATCGGTAATTCTTCTGTTGGCGCTTGCCTGTAGTTCAGACGATAGCTCGCCGGCTCCGGATCCCAGAGCGGATTTTGTAGGAACTTTTGAAATGGAAAATTTCGAAATGCGATTCATAATTATCAATTCAGGAACATTGTCGGCGGATTCAATAGTGATGGTTACCGACAAGCCTGAAATTGAGTTTGAAATTGAAGATGACCTAAATGAAGAAGAACTCAAAGCCGATTTCGAGGAATTTCTTGAAACCCTATGGGATCGTTTATTCGTCGCTGCTCAGTCACCCGGTTTGACTATGGAAGTTGAATCCGAAGAGGAAGTGATTGCAAGCATTTCCGAAGATGAATGTACGGTGGATAAATTTATAAGCGAATTAACGATTTCTAATGCAACCGATTCCGAAAAATTTTCTTTTGAATCCATCATAGAAGGAGAAATGGAAAAAGAGGAATTTACAATGGAATTCCAAATAGAGGGTATCATATTTAATAGTGAAGTACAGCTTTCAGGTACCGCAATTGGTGAAAAACAATGAGTAAGATTCCTGATTTCATCTAAGCTTGTAAGTAATTGTATATAAATAATATCAAAAATATGAAAACTATTTATCACGTTATCGGTGCGGTTTTATTGACTTTGGTCATGAACGCGCAAGCTCCCAACATCGAATGGGAAAAAAATTTAGGAGGCAGCAGCTCCGATTTTGGTCTCAGTATCCGTGAACTTTCCGGAGGAGGATATGTGGCAGTGGGTAGTACCGAATCCAATGATGGGGATGTTTCAGGAAATCATGGCGATAAAGATATATGGATGGTGCTTCTAGATTCCAATGGGAACTTAGTGAACCAATTCACCTATGGAGGCAGTGGGGAAGATAGGGCTAATGATGTCCGCCAAACTCAGGATGGGGGCTTTGTCATTGCAGGCTACACCGATTCCAATGACGGTGATGTCGGAAATTCCCTTGGTAACGGAGATATTTGGATTGTGAAAACAGATGCATCCGGAACAATAATGTGGGAAAAGACTTTTGGAGGAAGTGATTTTGAAGAAGCCCACAGCATCCAACAAATCAGCTCGGGAGAATATGTGGTGGTAGGAACTACCAAATCCACAGATATAGGAATTCCAAGTTTGGGAGGAGAGGATGTAATTTTTTTAAGATTGAACAACGCCGGCAATCCGGAATTGCTCAAACTTTATGGGGGAACGAGCCAGGATTTCGGGTTAAAGGTGGAACAAACCTCAGATGGGGGATATATCATTGGCGGCTTTACCTTCTCTAACGATGGGGATGTCAGTGGGAATCACGGAAGTCTGGATGGATGGGCCTTAAAAATAGATGGAAATACAAACCCCACTATTCAATGGCAAACTTGTGTCGGTAGTAACGCCGCCGAAAGGATTTATGATATAATAGAACATTCCAACGGAAATTACATAATGGTGGGATACAAGAACGATTCATCCGTCATTGAAGCTTTTATCGCAACCTTAAACCCGGATGGTTCTTTTCTGAATTCCACCACTTATGGCGGATCCGCAAGTGAAAGTTTATATGCCGTAAACGAGATATCCAACGGAGACTATATTGCTTTGGGCGATACCAGCTCTAATGATGGAGATGTGAATGGCAACCATGGAGCGAATGATTTTTGGGCCCTCGGCTTTTCCTCCAACGGGAATTTACTGTGGCAAAATTGTTTTGGTGGAAGTTCACAACAGTTTGGGCAAGCTATCACAGCTACCGCTGACGGAGGTGCCGCTCTGTGTGGGTTTTCTATAGGAACCGGAGGTGACGTGGGCGGAAACAATGGCTCTGTGGATTTTTGGATTGTCAAATTGGAAAATCCACTTCCTACCAATGAATTCAATGTCGATGAAATAGTTATTTATCCCAACCCGGCAAAAGATTATTTCTACATTAATCCCGGAATGCAAAATCCATATCATTCACAAATTAATGTTTTTGACCTTAAGGGGAAGGAAATTTTTAAAACCTCATCACTTTTCAGTCCATACTCAATTTCGACCAGCTCCTGGAGCCCGGGAATTTATTTTGTCCACCTGACCGATATTACCGGACAACACTTCATTGAGAAACTGATTGTAAAATAATTCTAACAAAAATCCGAAACATTGTGCATTAAGTAGAAACTACCTCACGGGAAGTAGGCACAGTTGCTGAAGGGAAAAAATAATTGAAAATAATTCAATCTGTTTTTTTTAGTTTACTCGAAAAAAAAGACCGTCTCAAAATCTGAGGCGGTCTTTTTTATTTAAGCTTTCCTTGCAGTTAGCAGTATCTAGGATTTAATTTTTTTGAGTAGGTATTCTTAAC
>CAYPGZ010000063.1:0-1602 GCA_964410335.1 uncultured Flavobacteriaceae bacterium
TCAGGAAGTGTAACCACGCAACGCTATATTCCCGCTAAACGCGCTTTTCGTTTTGTCACCTCTGCGGTTAACAGCGCCTCCAGCATTCATGCCAATTGGCAGGAAAATGCAACATCCTCCCTCGATAATCCCGCACCGGGATATGGCACCCACATTACCGGTTCTACCACCGGCACCAATGGCTTTGATGCTACGGCCACGGGAAACCCCTCTATGTTTGGATTTGACAATACCACTCAAGCTTGGGGCACCGGCATCAACAACACAAACACCAACACCTTGAATGCCGGAGAACCTTGGTATCTCCTCATTCGTGGCGATCGCTCCATTGATTTGACAATCAATACTCCTACTCCCACCCCCACTATTCTTCGTGCAACAGGGGATTTGGTAACCGGAGATTACACCAATACCAATTTAAGTCAAACTGCAAGTGGATTTAATTTTATAGGAAATCCCTATCAGGCAATTGTGGACATGAACAAAGTACTCGAAAATTCCACCAATTTAAATAATGCCTATTATTACCTCTGGGATCCCAATATTAATGAATACGGCTCTTATGTCTTGGTTAATTTACCGGACGGCAGCACTGTCCCGGAAGGAACAGGAAACTCCGGAGCCAATCAGTTTTTGCAGCCCGGACAAGCTGCTTTTGTTTCCACTCTAAGCAACGGTCCCGCCACTCTTCTCTTTGAAGAAGGAGATAAAGCCGTGGAGCAAAATCCCACTCCTGTCTTTAAAACTACCGGAACCACAGCTTCCATTTCTGCAAGTTTATATGAAAGCAATTCCTTTGGAAATGGCGGAAATCCACTAGATGGTGTTTTAGTAAAATTTTCTCCCACGGGAAACAACGGCATCGATTTTATGGATGCCCCAAAAGCCTTCAACATCGATGAAAATGTCTCGCTGATAAACAATGCAGGATATTTTATTATGGAAAATAGAGCCACGCCAACCACGGTAGATACTATTCAACTTTACAACCACAATTACCGTCATTTGGATTATGTTTTTCAAATCAACGTGACGGGCTTGGATGACTTAACCGCTTATTTGTTCGATGCTTATTTGGGAACCCAGACTCAATTAATGCCCGGAATAAATCAAATCAATTTCACGGTAGATCAAAGCATCGCCGGAAGCATAGACCCCACTCGTTTTTCAATTGGGTTTAAAACACTTTCCACAAATGAGTTCGGGCAAACCGGTTTCGTGGTTTATCCCAATCCGGTAAAAAATGACCTGTTTTTTGTTTCCCTTTCGGGTATAGAGGAAGCCAAAGTACAGATTTCTCTTCACGATTTGCTCGGAAGAAATATGCTGAAAACAGAATATATGACGAATTCCAATAACCGTATTCAGATATCCACTACTCATCTGAAACCGGGGGTGTACATGCTCAACATAAGCACACAAAGCGGGAAAAGTTTCACGCAAAAACTAATTATTGAAAATTAAAAAACCCACTAAAATGAAAAAGTCAAAAATCAAAATATTCGTCTTCTTTCTGATCCTAATGAGCCTTGTATTTGGAAATGAATTTTTGAATGCTCAATCTCCACCACCACCCCCGGTCTATACCGTAAATGATGCTCC
>CAYPGZ010000063.1:1702-4350 GCA_964410335.1 uncultured Flavobacteriaceae bacterium
CATTTAAATTCTAAATAATTTTTTCTGTTTTCCTTTTTATGTTTGGGGGAACATTTAAAAGTGAAAATAGGAAGGGGGAAACCCCGCTTTGAACCGTGGCATTTAAGTCACGGTTTTTTTATCCGGGAAAAATTTTTAAGAAAATTTGAATTTTTTTGAATAGATATTGTGATAAAGAAATAATTCGTATATTGCACCGCTTTAATTTTTAACCAATTAAAACATTCCTGTTCTCCTTTTTATGTTTGGGGGAATGTTTAAAGCGAGAATAGGATAGGGGTTTTTCCCAATAAAGCCGTGACGTTTTTCGTCACGGTTTTTATTTATCTGCACTATTTCCACCAAAAAAATCAAACCGGCTGTTCTTGTTCAAAAGCTTTTTTTAACAAATTGAGCACTTTCCCCACGGAAGTGGCTTTTTCAAAAACCAAGAGTAAACGCAAGCCTTTTCGGGTATTTTTTTCTTTAAGTTGAAAATCTCCGGAATGAGTCTGAACAAATTGTAATACTTTGGTAAAAGTCGGACTTTGGTAGAATTTTGAATCTTGATCGGCGATGAAATACCCCACAAATTTTCCTTTTTTCATCACGATTTTTTCCACCCCGATTTGTGAAGCCAACCACTTAATCCGCATACTGTCCAACAAATCTCTTGCCGGTTTGGGCAATTCGCCAAAACGATCTTTCAAACCGGTTTCAAACTTCTCAAGCTCATCTTCCGATGCCAGCTTATTCAATTCTGTATAGAGTTTTAAACGTTCGGAAATAGAGTTGATATAAGCATCCGGGAAAAGCAACTGGAAATCCGTGTCGAGTTGAGTATCTTCCACAAATCGACTATCGGAAGTCTCTTTTTCTATGCTGTCATAAACTTCTTTGAATTCTTTTTCCTTCAATTCGGAAATGGCCTCATTTAATATTTTTTGATAAGTATCAAATCCAATTTCATTGATAAAACCACTTTGCTCCCCTCCCAATAAATCACCGGCACCGCGAATTTCCAAATCTTTCATGGCAATGTTGATGCCGCTACCCAAATCAGAATATTGTTCCAAAGCAGTGATCCGTTTTCGGGCCTCTTCAGTCATTACCGAATAAGGAGGCGTGATAAAATAACAGAAAGCCTTCTTGTTACCACGCCCTACTCGTCCGCGCATTTGATGCAAATCCGAAAGGCCAAAATTATTGGCATTGTTGATAAAAATTGTGTTCGCGTTAGTCACATCCAGCCCACTCTCCACGATAGTCGTCGAGACCAATATATCAAACTCTCCTTTCATAAAACGCAACATCAAAGTTTCGAGTTTCTTGCCCTCCATTTGTCCGTGCCCGATTCCGATTTTCGCATCCGGCACCAAACGTTGAATCATTCCCGCAACCTCACGGATATTTTCAATGCGATTATGAATAAAAAACACCTGTCCTCCGCGTTGAATTTCATAAGAAACCGCATCGCGAATAATTTCTTCCGAAAAACGAATTACATGAGTTTCGATGGGATATCGGTTTGGAGGAGGCGTGGTGATGGTGGACAAATCCCGAGCAGCCATCAAACTGAACTGCAAAGTACGGGGAATAGGCGTAGCGGTCAAAGTGAGTGTATCCACATTTTCCTTGATAGTTTTCAGTTTATCCTTCACAGAAACACCGAATTTCTGTTCTTCATCCACAATCAACAAACCCAGATCTTTGAATTTCACATTTTTGTTGACCAATTGATGTGTCCCAATAACAATATCCAGTTTCCCGTTTTCCAACTCTTCCAACACCTGCCGGCGTTCTTTGGCAGTCCGAAAACGATTGAGATAATTCACCGTGACAGGAAAATCGGCCAATCTCTCCGAAAAAGTTTTGTGATGCTGAAATGCCAAAATAGTGGTCGGCACCAGTACTGCCACTTGTTTTCCATTGTCCACGGCTTTAAAAGCTGCCCGAATAGCCACCTCGGTTTTTCCGAAACCAACATCGCCACAAACCAGGCGATCCATCGGACGGGAGCTTTCCATATCTTCTTTCACCGCAGCCGTAGCCGTGCTTTGATCCGGTGTATCTTCATAAATAAATGAAGCTTCCAATTCATGTTGCAAATACGAATCCGGAGCATACTGAAACCCCTCTTGCATTCGACGCTTTGCATAAAGCTCGATCAGGTTGTAAGCAATTTCCTTAACCCGTTTTTTGGTTTTTTGCTTTAGCTTTTTCCAAGCGCCGCTGCCCAGTTTATAGATTTTGGGAGTCTTCCCCTCCTTACCGTTATATTTTGAGATTTTATGAAGTGAATGTATGCTCACAAACAGAATATCGCGTTCCCCATAAAACAACTTTATCGCTTCTTGCATTTTACCCTCCACCTCAATTTTTTGAAGACCTCCAAACTTCCCAATACCGTGATCGATATGAGTAACATAGTCTCCAATTTCTAAATTGTTCAGTTCTTTTAAGGCAATCGACTGCTTTTTGGCATATCCTGTTTTCAGGTGAAATTTATGATAACGAACAAAAATCTGATGATCGGTATAACAAGCAATTTTAGTATCTTCATTGATAAATCCTTGATAAAGCGGAAGCGTCAAAGTCTGATATTCGATTTGCTGTTCTTGATCTTGAAAAATATCATGAAACCGCTTGGCTTGTTGTTCGCTTGCACA
>CAYPGZ010000063.1:4450-10462 GCA_964410335.1 uncultured Flavobacteriaceae bacterium
TCTCCCGAAAGTTTCTCAAAAGACTCCTCTGCTTTTTTAAACAAGTCATCCAATCTTCCAAAAAGCAAATCTGCATTTTTCAAGAAAATTGTACTCCCGCCGGAAATAAATTCCAAAAAACTCTCACGCACCTCATTCATCTGCTTATCGGCAAGATTTGGGATAACCGTAATTTTTTTCACCTGATTGGTGGAAAGCTGGGTTTCCACATCAAATTTTCGGATACTTTCGACTTCATCACCAAAAAACTCAATGCGAAAGGGTTCGTCATGGCTAAAAGAAAAAACATCAATAATCCCTCCGCGAACCGAAAACTCTCCCGGTTCCGAAACAAAATCTACGCGATTGAATTTATATTCAAATAAAACCTCATTCACAAAATCAATGGAAAGATTATCCCCCACCGAAATCTTTAAGGTGTTTTTCTCCAGTTCTTTTTTGGTAACTGTTTTTTCGAAAAGTGCATCAGGATAGGTAACAATTAGCGCCGGTTTTTTTCGGGAATTGATACGGTTTACCACTTCGGAGCGCAAAAGCACATTGGCATTATCGGTTTCCTCAAGTTGGTAAGGACGACGATAGCTTCCGGGATAAAATAATACATCCTTTTTTCCCAACAACTGCTCTAAATCATTGAGGTGATAGGCCGCTTCCTCCTTATCGTCAAAAATCAGCAAAAAAGGCTTTTCAGCAGATTTAAAAACTTCGGCCAGCACAAAAGAAAGCGCCGAGCCCAAAAGGCCTTTCAAGTGAATTTTCGGGGCATCTTTTTTATTTGCGATTTCAGAATACGCAATACTTTCCCGCAGTTTCCCGGTCTGCGGAAGCTGTGCAAAAAGCCGTTGGATTTCGGAATGCTCCATTTTAAGGGCGCAAAGATAAAAACAATTGAGGGGAAAAGGATAATCTTGAATTCAATTATCGATTTGAGACTTGTGTTATTCCATAAAACCAACACTAAAAAAGATTTTTTGTTGAAAAGGAGAGCAACATCTTTATTATGAATCCCAGATAAAAAATACAATTCTGAGAGCAATTCACAACTGTCTGTGCAGGTACGGCATCTGTTTCCCTTTCCTCCCAAAACTCATCTCCCACCTCATCTTTTGTAAAGAAATCATCAAAATTCTCTTCCTCAATATCCGTTTCGGATTGGGTGTCTTGGGTCTCGGTGTCCGTTATATCGACTTCCCGTGAAGTTTCGGGTTGCGAAGGTTGGCTATCATCGCTTCGGCTATCAGCCGAGTTCTCTCTTTGTTGGACATTTTCCCTTTCGAGAACCTCGAATTGGCTTTCGTTGATTTCGCCTTGTTGAAGTCTTTGGTTTGTTTCATCGTGGAGTTGTTTTCGGGTCTCATTGTCTGCAAATATATGTTTTTATTACTTGTGAATCCAGATAAAAAATACAATTCTGAGAGCAATTCACAACGGAGAAATCCGGGATGGAGCAATCCCTTTGCCTGTGAATCCCAGATAAAAAATACAATTTTGAGAGCAATTCACAACGGAGAAATCCGGGATGGAGCAATCCCTTTGCCTGTGAATCCCAGATAAAAAATACAATTTTGAGAGCAACTTAAGTTTTCTGCAAACTTTGTTATTTTTACCCCAAACATAAAAATTGAATAATAACGAAGTGTTTTCCAATATATTGATTGAGTGGTATCAGGTACATAAGCGCGATTTGCCCTGGCGGAAAACCACGGACCCTTATCGAATATGGCTTAGTGAGATTATGCTTCAACAAACCCGCGTTAATCAAGGTTTGCCTTATTATTCCAAATTCATTCAAAACTTTCCTACGGTTTTTGATTTGGCAAATGCTGATGAAAATAAAGTCTTAAAACTCTGGCAAGGTTTAGGATATTACTCGCGCGCTCGAAACCTGCACCACACAGCCAAATATGTGGCTGAGGAACTCCACGGAAAATTTCCTGACACCTATAAAAAACTACTGAAACTCAAAGGCGTAGGCGATTATACCGCCAGTGCAATCGCCTCGATCTGCTATGAAGAACCTGTGGCTGTCCTGGATGGAAATGTATTTCGTGTACTCTCGCGATATTTCGGAATCGATGTGCCGATCCACTCTTCGGAAGGAAAAAAGATTTTTAAAAAATTAGCAGAAAAAACATTAAACAAAAAAACTCCGGCGCTTCACAATCAGGCGATTATGGAGTTTGGCGCTGTGCTTTGCAAGCCCAAAAATCCACAATGTGATATTTGCCCCTTGGCTTCCCGATGCAAAGCTTTTCATAACGGATGGGTGGAAAAACTACCCGTAACGACCAAACGAAATAAAATCCGAACCCGCCACCTCAACTATATGATCTATCTTTCTAAAGATAATAAAACCATTTTGCGTCAACGGCGTGAAAAGG
Source organism: uncultured Flavobacteriaceae bacterium (assembly GCA_964410335.1). Lineage (GTDB taxonomy): Bacteria > Bacteroidota > Bacteroidia > Flavobacteriales > Flavobacteriaceae > DASSWG01. The sequence goes on from CAYPGZ010000063.1 coordinate 6,832, forward strand.
GAATTTGGCAAAACCTCTACGAATTTCCTTTGATAGAAACCTCGACTGAAGCTACTGTTTCAAAAAATTTGAATGGAATGGTTTTTAATGAAGAACCTGAAGTTTACAATATTAAACCCGTGAAACACCTGCTTTCACATCAAAAATTATTTGTGCGATTTTGGATTGTGCGCTGCGAGAATCTTCCTCAAAAACAGCTTGATAATTCAGCAATGCCAATCTCTCTTTCAAAAATTCATGATTTTCCCGTTCCGGTGGTATTGGGGAAATTTATCAACGATTTTTTTTAAAATAAATTTTACAATTGCGCTTGAAGGTTAATTAACACCTTTTATCCAAGAAACATCACTTAAAAACCCTATAGCAGCCGCATTAGCACATCTTACCAAAGAGGTGAAATTTTTGCGCAACCAACTTCAAAATAAATAAAAAGTCTTTCTTGCTCTTGATTCTTTTTGTTACTTTTACATTTAAATAATTAGAAGAATGGCAGGCACCATAAACAAGGTCATCCTTATAGGACACACGGGCGATGAAATCAAAATGCATTATTTTGAAGGCGGGAACTGTATCGGCAGATTTCCTCTTGCAACCAATGAGGAGTACACCAATAAGGATGGAGATCGTGTGAGCACCACCGAATGGCATAACATCGTGATGCGCAATAAAGCTGCGGAAATTTGTGAGAAATATTTGGGCAAAGGCGACAAAATTTATATTGAAGGCCGTATCAAAACAAGAAAATGGACCGGAGATGACGGTAACGACCGGTATACTACCGAAATTCATTGTACGGATTTCACGTTTTTAACCCCAAAAGGAGATTCCTCTGCAAAGGAAAAAACCCGGGAAAACCCCCAAAAAACACAAGCACAAACCGACAAAACGGTTTCTGAAGACGAGTCTGACGACCTTCCTTTTTAAAGGTTTTGAAGAAAGTTGAACCAAATCTATTGAATTGGACCCAGAACCCCCGAGTTTATTTATCTTTTTAGAACCCGCAGGCCAAATTGGCCTTTTTGGGTTTCCCCACCTGGCAAGCCTTGTGGGAATACTCTTTTTTTTGACCTGCTCGGCAATCCTTTCCGGGACAGAAGTGGCTTTTTTTGGCCTTACCACAACCGATTTCGATGTGAAAGACGGCAAAGTGGAAGGCAAACAACAAATTATTCTCAAGCTTTTGGAAAGACCCAAAAAGCTTTTAGCAACCATTCTGATTGCAAATAACTTCTCCAACATAGCTTTTGTATTGTTGTTTGCCTCATTCTCGGATTTGCTTTATGCCGAGGCAACCGCAGAAATTTTTGGAATAAACCTCAGGTTTTTTATGGAAATCATCCTGGCGACTTTCCTTCTAATGTTCGTCACAGAAATCGTTCCCAAAATTCTTGCCAACAGAAAACGGATGAAATTTGCAGAAGCCGTGGCCTTGCCTATGAGTTTTCTGGATAAAATTTTGAGCCCTTTTAGTCTTCCCATGCGCGGAATGACCAACTTTATCCATAAAAAACTGGGAAAAAAAGGCACAAACCTGAGTGTAGATCAACTTTCGCATGCCTTAGAACTTACCCATGAAGAAGAAACCACTCAGGAAGAACAAAAAATCCTGAAAGGGATTGTGTCTTTTGGAAATACGGATGTCAAACAGGTTATGCGACCTAGGATGGATATTTTTGCACTCAACCAAGCTCAATCCTATTCCGAAATTATCCCCCAAATTATCGAAAATGGGTATTCCCGAATCCCGGTTTTCAAAGACAATATCGATGCGATTCAAGGCGTTCTGTATGTCAAAGATTTATTGCCCTATATTGACCGGAAGAATTTTGACTGGAAAAGCCTTTTGCGCGATCCTTATTTTGTTCCGGAAAACAAAAAATTGGATGACCTGCTGAATGAATTCAAGAACAAACGAAACCATTTGGCAATCGTTGTGGATGAATACGGGGGCACCAGCGGATTGATTTCCTTGGAAGATATTATCGAAGAAATTGTGGGCGATATCAACGATGAGTTTGATGATGAAGATTTAATTTATTCCAAGCTCGACGAACACAATTATGTTTTTGAAGGAAAAACCAATCTAAAAGAATTTTATAAAGCCATCAAACTCGAAGACGTTTCTGCCTTTGAAGAAAACAAAGGTGAGGCCGAGACCCTTGCCGGATTTTTGCTGGAAATTTCAAAAAGTTTCCCCAAAAAAAATGACCTCATCACTTTTGGAAAATACACCTTTACGGTGGAAGTTATTTCTGATAAACGCCTTAAACAGATAAAATTGAATATTGCTGAAAAGTGAGTTGAATGAGGATGATTTTACAGCTTTACACCTAAGAAGAAAAAATGCGGAAATCAATTTTCCTTTTATTTATTTTAATCGGTTTTTCTGCTTGTCAGGAAGATCAACAACCTAAACCAAAAGGCTATTTGGCATTGGATTACCCTCCTCATACTTATGAAAAAGTCTTTTTGAATTGTCCTTTCTATTTTGAAAAAAACCAAATGGCCAATATCTCTCCCGCAATGAAAGAAAATTATTGTTGGTTTAATCTGGAATATCCACTTTTGAACGGCACTATTTTTATCACCTACAAACCCATAGATAACAACTTGGAAGAATTGCTGATTGATGCACAAAAAATGCCTTTACAGCACACCATCAAAGCGGATGCAATCAATATGAAAGAATATATTGATGAACGCCATCGGGTTTTTGGCAATTTTTATGAAGTTTCAGGAGATGCAGCATCTCAAGCTCAATTTTATATCACCGACAGTATCAGGCATTTTCTAACCGGTTCAGCCTATTTCAATGTACAACCAAACTACGACTCTATCGTTCCCGCAGCTGCTTATCTAAAAAAAGACATACGCCATCTGATGGAAAGTGTACGCTGGGAGGTTAGCACTCAATGACCACTTATACTCCGGCGTAAATTAAAGTAAAGAACTCTGATATCGGCGTTAAAAATCACCGGAAAGTGCGGGGGAAAATCATAATTCCATTTAAAAATTAATGTTCGGTGATAAAATAAGTCGAATTTTGTCGTCAAAAATATTCCATGTCCCAACACCATATAAAATGGCTTTATCTCGCCTTACTCGCCATCATTTGGGGCAGTTCGTTTATCCTTATCAAAAAAGGGCTGATTGGTTTAACGGCTTTGCAATTGGGTGCCTTGCGAATTCTAATTGCTGCAGTATTTCTTTTTATTATTGGTTTTAAAAGTCTCAAAAATATTCAACTTAAAGACTGGAAATGGATTACACTTTCAGCCTTTTTTGGAACCTTCTTTCCCGCTTTTTTCTTTGCCTACGGGATTACAGAAATCGACAGTGCGATTGCCGCTATTCTGAATTCTACTACTCCTCTGCTCACCTTCTTACTCGGTTTGACATTTTTTGGAGTTGTTTTTGCAAAAAATCAGTTTCTAGGAGTGATTATCGGTCTCTGTGGTACAGTTATGCTGATTATTTCCGGCGCTTCTCTAAATCCGAATCAAAATTATTGGTTTGCTTTGTTGCCCCTTTTTGCCTCATTGATGTATGGTTTCAATGCAAATATCATCAAATATCACCTTCATAAAATCTCTCCTCTTGGCATCGCAGTCTCGTCCTTTGTCGTCTTGAC
>CAYPGZ010000064.1:0-5232 GCA_964410335.1 uncultured Flavobacteriaceae bacterium
CCGAAGCTGCTTTCAACCTAAAAGGAACTATCGAGGAAGCTATTGAAGCCGGAGAGAAAATGTTGGCAGAATCATAGATACAGCTGGAAATGTGCAGTATAAACCACTGACAACCAAACACTAAATATGTACTTAGAAATAGTCACCCCGGAAGAAGTTTTGTTGAGCGGCGAGGTAAATTCCGTTAGCGTTCCCGGTGTTATGGGAAGCTTTCAAATGCTCGACGGACACGCTCCAATCGTTTCGCTTTTGGAAGAAGGCGAAGTAAAAGTTGATAGTGGCTCCCAACCGGAACATATCTCCGAAAGTAAATTCAGTCGTGACAAAGAGAACAACCTGAAAATCCATATCAAAGGAGGCGTGGTCGAAATGAACGACAACAAGGCCATTGTTTTGGTGGATTGATTTCTTGGAAATTTGTCCTGCTGAACTTGTTCCGCCGGCATCTAATTCTATAAAACCCTACAGCGCTCAACTTCTGTAGGGTTTTTTATTTCCCCAGTTCTTTCTCTATGGCACTTATCAATTCTTCTTCTTTTTGTTTGTTATAACCGGAAGAGGTATAAATGATTTCCCTTTCCCGGTTCAAGACCACGATTGTGGGAAAGGCACTCACGTTATAAGGATTTTCACGGCTGATAAAAATGGGGTATTTTACCTTGTTGTATTCGATGAATTTTTTTATCTCCTCTTCTTTTTCATCAATAACATTTACCCCCAAAACCATTACCTCGTCTTTTGAAAAAGTCGAATGCAGTTTATTTAAAAAAGGAATGGATTTAATACACGGATAACAAGCGATGAACCAGTAATCAAGAATAATGATTTCCTTGGAAAAAGAGTTTAAATCCCGGGTTTCTTCCTGTCCAAGCAATTTACCCTGAAAATTTATTCCATCTTCAAAATTTTGTGAGGCACTTCTTTTTATGGGCTGATCATCCAGGGAAACTAAAGTATATTTATTCTGATATTCGGTGATTTCTTCTTTTAAATTGATTTTTTCGGCATAATTGAATTGGCTGTAGTTAAACTCATTATATTGATTGGTATTTTGAAAATCAACATTCGTGATTATTTTTGAAACCTGTTTATCTTTTTTATTTATATAGTAAATTTTGTATGAATTACTGAATTCTTCTTGATCCTTATATTTTCTTGTAGCAATAAACTCGTTTTTGGTGTTTTGAATACTTAACCGATTTGTCCCGATCAAATCCTCTTCCGTTAACCGGTGCCGGAACAACAACAATTCTTCACCGGAAAAAAAACCCGGATCTGTTGCAATAATATATTTTTTTTTCTCATGGTTGAAAAAATAGAAGGTCTCATTCAAATAATAGATGGAGGTTCCAGGGTAGGTTATTTTAAAATCATATCCATATAAACTATCGCCAGGGTTTTTCTGCAAATAAACATGCGAGGACGTATTTATCGTATCAGTATGGAATAATCTTTTTTCTTTGTGGTGTATAGCATAGGAAAGAAAATCATGCTCTCCTGACATTGCATTCTTTAGAAGATGATCTTGGCCAAAACCCGTTAAGCCGAAAGTAAAACAAAATAAAAAAGGAATAATTTTCATTTATCTACAAAATTTAAAAAGGAAGATTCGCATATTGAATCTTCCTTTTTGATTAATTTTACTATTTTTTAGAGGCTGTATAAATTTTATTATTAAAACTAATTTCATTCGAAGAAACTATCATCCCCATTAAAATGCTAGTAGAAGTTTCTTTGCCTGAAGCTGGGTAAGTTATGGACATATCACATTTCGAAGTAGTCTCTGTAGAAAGATTAAAACAAAAACCATCGCAGGTAATAGTGATTGATCCATCTGGATTACCTTGAGATGTTGTGTGACATATATTTAACGTACTTTCCGGACAATTACAATTTATCACAGGGGGATTATCAATGATATTTGGACCAACGTCTCCCCTTCTGCTCAAAAGAATTGGTTCTTCATCTTCGTCAAAAGGCAAAAACCAAAGATTCTTGTCATTTAGGGATTGCAAATATCCATTTGTTGTTACCGTGATATTCTCTCCAATAATCAATTCATTTGATGAAAAATCTGAATAATGGTTTTTGGTATCTACATAAGTTGTGTTTTCACCAAAAATAATTTCAGTTTTGTCAAAATTAAAACTTTGCTTAATTGTTTCTAAATCCTTATTTTGTTCACAACCGACTAAAGTCATTGCAAACATGCAAATTAGAAATCCTTAGTAATGAAATCTTTTTCATATTAAAAAATTTTATAGGTTAATAATTTCAAAATTAAATTATTTTGTTTTACCCATACTTCCCTTAACTTAATCTTAACAATTTAGTCTGTGTTATCGTTTTTTAAAAAAGGGTATTGATTATCTTTCGTATTTTTGACCATTATGAAGCAAAAAGAAGAACTTGTAATCCTCGTTAACAAAAAGGATGAACCAATCGGCTTGATGCCAAAAATGGAAGCCCACGAAAAGGGAGAGTTGCACCGGGCATTTTCGGTGTTTGTGTTCAATGAGGACAACGAGCTGATGTTGCAGCAACGCGCCTTTTCAAAATACCATTCCCCGGGTTTGTGGGCAAACACATGCTGCAGCCACCAGCGCGAAGGCGAAAACAACATCGAGGCCGGGAAACGGCGTTTGATGGAGGAAATGGGTTTTACCACCGATTTGGAGGAAAGCATCTCCTTTATTTACAAAGCTCATTTTGATAATGGGTTGACGGAGCATGAATTCGACCATATCCTTATCGGAAGATTCAATGGAACACCAAATCCAAATCCTGAAGAAGTGGCCGCTTGGAAATGGGTATCTTTGGACGAAATCAAAATCGATATAAAAGAAAACCCACAGAATTACACTGCTTGGTTCAAGATTATATTCGATAAATACTACAAAGCCATTTTACAATGAAAGCAACCGTTTGTCGAAAAGCTCATTTTAATGCTGCGCATCGCTTGTTCCGAAAAGATTGGGATGATGAGAAAAATGCGCAGGTCTTTGGAAAATGTTCCAACCCAAATTATCACGGTCATAATTATGAACTCGTGGTTTCCGTTAGAGGAAAAATCGATCCCAAAACCGGTTTTGTAATCAATCTGAAATTTTTAAAAGATTTGATTTACAATGAAATAGAAACTCCTTTCGACCATAAAAATCTAAATATTGAAGTGCTGGAATTTGCCGAACTCAATCCCACAGTCGAAAATATTGCTATGGTGATTTGGAATAAATTAAGGAAAAAAATCGATAAAAACCTGGAGTTGGAAATCACATTATATGAAACGCCACGAAATTTTGTGATTTATAATGGCGAGTGATTTTTCGGTTTGTCCTCCCATGAAATTTATGTTTATCACAAGATTTATCCTGTTTTAATTGATAACCAAAATTTATGATGAACGATTTATATCCATTGAAATTTCATCCCATTCCAAAAGAAAAAATCTGGGGCGGAGAGAAATTGGATAAATTTTTAAACAAAAATTTTGGCTTCAAAAACATCGGAGAAAGTTGGGAAATCAGTGATGTAGAGGGGAATTCTTCTGTGGTTTCCAACGGAAAATTTAAAGGACAGGAGCTTAGGAAACTAGTCCAAACCCACAAAACCGCATTAGTAGGAAAAAAGGTGTATGAAGATTTTGGAGACACCTTTCCTTTATTGATAAAATTTATCGATGCCCGCGAAAACCTGTCCGTGCAACTCCATCCTGATGATGAGTTAGCAAAAAAACGTCATGGCTCCTTCGGAAAAACCGAAATGTGGTACATCATGCAAGCCGATGAAGGTTCAGGATTGATATTAGGGTTTAAGGAAAAAGTCCAACGGCAGACCTATTTGCAACATTTGGAGCAAAAAAAACTTCTCCAAATCCTCAATTTCGAAAAAGTGAAAAAAGGAGATGTTTTTTTCATCAAACCCGGGTTGGTGCATGCCATAGGCGGTGGTGTTCTTTTGGCGGAAATTCAGCAAACCTCGGATATTACTTATCGCGTTTATGATTGGGATCGAAAGGATCTCAATGGGAAAGAACGCGAACTACACACCGAACTTTCCTTAGACGCCATCGATTTTGAAATCGGAAAAAACACTAAAGTCAACTATGAGGAAAAAGGAAACTCCCCCATTCCGTTAGTGAAAAACCCGTATTTCAAAACGAACTTGATTTCTCTTTCCGGTAAAATGGATATGGATTATAACCACAGAGATTCATTTACAATTTTTATGGCTCTTGAAGGAAAAGCTCAAATAAGCATTCCCGGAATGGCTGCTGAATTTCTCGAAATGGGGGAAACCCTTTTAATTCCTGCATGTTTTGAAAAAGTTTCCCTCCACGCCGAAAAAGGAAAATTATTGGAAATTTGCATCTGAAAAATGGGATTTAGAAATATTTCCGTAGCTTTACCCTGAAAAAATGTATTCCCATGGCCAACATCCGTAACCTGAAAAAAGACCTGAATAACACAATGGGCGACATCATCGAAGCCGCTTATATCTACCAGCTCGCTAATCCAAAAACCGATTCTGCAAAATCGGAAGAGATTGTTGATGAGGCCATCGAAACCTTTGACGAGCTTATAGTCAAAATTAACGACCGCAGTGTCGAAAACCGCGCCAAACACCTTAAAACCCTCAACAAAGAAATTGAGGAACGGGCAAAAGTGCTGATTGAAAAACTGAACAAATTGCCGTGAGGTCTTTGGTTTTTGATTTGACATATTCTCCTTGTTTTTAAAATCCGACAGTTATCTTTTCTAGTGTTGTGTCACCAATAATATGGCGTTTGGTTTCCCGCAGATTACGCTGATTAACGCTGATGATTTCTGCGTATATCTGCGGGAGATATTTAGACATCTTTCAGTTAACTTAACACTATCTGGATTTTCCAATTGGCCAAAATTTTAACTCTCATCGCTCAAAATTTAACGACTCGTTAAGAAAATGGGGGGGGGCAAAATGCAGTAGCTTGGCAGGGGTAAAACATGTTTTATTGCAATTTTTGGTGGCAAGCGTTTTTATTAGGACAAGCACTCCGGCTTTCGGAAAGACGACAAAAACCCCCTGAAAACCCATTGCCGCCGCGGTTATCAAAGCAGAAAGCCTGCGCTCCGGATTGCAGCAACCCTAAACTTGTGGATCCGGTATTTTATTTCTAATTTTAAATTATAGAAATCATAATTGAAAACCATTTTGTTTGAAAATCAGATTAAAACACAATCCTCAAAAAAC
>CAYPGZ010000064.1:5332-10461 GCA_964410335.1 uncultured Flavobacteriaceae bacterium
ATAATTGAAAACCATTTTGTTTGAAAATCAGATTAAAACACAATCCTCAAAAAACGGTTTCGGATAAAAAGCAAGGTTCTCGTTTTAGAAATACCGGTTTTACCAGATATAACAAAGGTTTCAAGACGAAATCATGTTTTTTACCGGACAACAATGATTATAAATATGAAAACTTTAATAACTATAATATTTTTTATATTTAACAGTATTGATTTTCCCATTCAAAACACCTCATGGGAAATTATCGATGCCAGCGTTACATTTAATAAATCCATCAATGAACCAAATGACCCGGGCATGGTAACTTCTTTTGCCAAGCGAAAAATAAAAGGAATTGTTCTAAAAATAAAAGAAGACTCTATGTTTTTGATAAAGGATAAGATAAAGATACAGAAAGCCAAACTTATTGAAACAGATGAGGAAAAAATCATATTTGAACAACAAGGAAAATTTTTTACCTACACCTATAAATTATCCATGGACGGAAAATATTGCACATTTACATTGCCCAACGGCAACTTCTTGAAAGGAATAAAAATGGAATAAATTTCTTGGATATGAGAAACATACTCTTAATTGCTTTTTTCTCGGTTAACTTTAATACGGTTTGGCCGCAGTCTAATCAAGCTTTTCTTGCAAGCTATCAAACTACCACCTTGGATAAAAATTCCTCGGGAATAGGAAAAACCTTTTTAAACAATATTAAATATACGTTCTATACGGATGAGTTGGTTTGTTTTTTGGAAAAAGTGGAAGTCATACATTTTCCAAATCTCAACGCAACAAATACTGGCGAGGACAAAATATAATAAACTACAAAAACGCCAGCATGTACCATGATCTTGAAGGGCGGAAGGCATATGGTTTCGAAGAAATGAAGTTCGAAAAAGTTGATTCGGGCGAAAAAATACTTGGGTATGAGACCAATAAATATAAATCCGGAGATGGCAATATTATCCTATATACAACAAGTGAATTGCCATGGTATATCCAGCCTTGTTCAATCACAGCCAACCTATTTAATGAAGCTATAATAAAATTGGTCAACCTCAAATCAAAATACCAATTAGAACTGATTGATTATGTGGAGATCGATCCTACGGAAGAACATAGAGGCACAAGGAAGAAAATCCTAAATAAAAAAACAACATTTAAAAAAATGAGCATTCGCTCCCCATTCATGCAGTAAGCAAATTTCATTTAAACGCAAAAAGTTTAAATAAGTTCAATATGAAACCTTTATTATTTCTCCTTTTTTTCAGTATATTCTCCACAGGCTATTCACAGGTTTTTTATAAAGTGAATTATTTGTACATCCTAAATGATGGAAATGAGTGTGAGGTTTCATTGATATACAATGCAAAAAGTTCTCTGTTTTTTAAACAAAATTGCCTAAAGCCATTAAAAGGAAATGTACACTCATCCAATGAAAAGAAAGAAAAAAGAAAAAAAATTTCTGTGGAGTACATCAAGCCGGATTCTGCCACCAAAATGGAAGAGGTAATGATTGAAGAAGAAAATCTTGTTGTGGATGTCCAAAAAAAGAAAATTATTTTCGTGGACAGTGAAAAAAAATCAATGACTTTTTCTGAATATAATATGTTGGACAAAAAAACCTATAAAGCAATGGGCCCGCTACCGTCTATGGATTGGGTAATCACTGATGAGAAAAAAACAATAGCAGATTATATCTGCCAAAAGGCTACAACCACCTTTCAATGTAGAGATTACGAAGCATGGTTTACAAAAGAAATTCCCTTAGCATATGGGCCGTGGAAATTGCATGGCTTGCCTGGAATTATATTAGAAGTTGAGGAATCCACTGGATTTCTTGTGGTTAAAACCAAAAGTGTAACAAAAGCAAGCTCCAAAGAATTTCATGAACAACTGGAAAATTTAAACCAAATCCCGACAAGCATGTCCATTGAAGAATCGGATAAACTTCAGAAAACCATGCATGTTGAGTCCATGAAAAAGATATTAGAGGAAATGGATATGCCAGCCAACGGAAAGATAACAATCAAAGCAAAAAAAACTTCTTTTGATTTGTGTGGCCCACAATCTGCAGTTATTCGGGCAAGTACAGATTGAATGATAAAATTATAGGATTTTTCTTATTCCCACTAATGCGCACTTCAAAAGTTCATGGCATATGGCTTCAAGAGAAAACCCCACTCCAAAGTATTCAAAACAGGCACAGAATACAAGATCAAGCTTCAAGATTAAATCCCTTTTCCTTAAAAAATCCCCTCCTTAATGCAACATTCTCAAATTTTCCCCGTCTTATATGATGGACAGCTCCAATTTTTACATTTTTTAACCAATCCAACAACCTGTTTTCATGAGAAAATCCCTCCTTGCATTTTTTTGTTTGATAAGCCTTGTTGCCACTGCCCAAGAGTTTAAAATCACCGGGACCGTCAAAGACACCACCAACCTCCCCCTCGAAGCTGCGACCATTTATGTCGAAACTATTTCCGATAGCACTTTGGTGAATTACACCATTACCGACAAAACAGGTCATTTTGAATTGGAGGGGGACAGTCCCGAAAAAAACGTAAACCTTTTTATTTCTTATACGGGTTACCGCGTCCACAAACAAAAAATCACGCTGGACAAAGCCCTAATCGAACTGGGCGAAATCAAAATGCTCCCGTCCACCAACGAATTGGGAGAGGTAACGATCACCGCCCGTTCGCCAATCACGGTGAAACAAGATACCCTGCAGTTCAACGCCGGGTCTTTTGCCACGCAGCCCGACGCCAATTTGGAAGAACTGCTGAAAAAACTGCCGGGCGTGCAGGTGGACAACGACGGCAACATCACGGTAAACGGAAAACCTGTATCCAAAATCCTGGTCAACGGCGAGGAGTTTTTTGGCGACGACCCAAAAATCGCCACCAAAAACCTGCCCAAGGAAATCATCGATAAAATCCAAGTGGTCGATTCCAAAACCAAGGAACAGGAATTTACGGGCGAGGCCGGCGACCCGGACAACAAGACCATCAACATCGAACTGAAAGAAGACATGGACAAAGGATGGTTTGCCCGGCTCACGGCCGGTGGCGGAACCGACGAACACTATACCATGAGCGGGATTGCCAATTATTTCAACGGGGATTTCCGGCTGAGCGTCCTCGGCGGCTCCAACAACGTGAACCAGCCCGGGTTTTCGTTCAATGAAATCTATGATATGATGGGCAGCAACGCCTATTCCATCACCCGGTCTTCCAATGGGGCATTTGGCATAAACGGCCTCTCCTTTGGTTCTTATAGCGGGATTACCAAATCGGAAACCGCGGGGATGAATCTGGTTGATAAATTTGGCGAGAACATCGAGTTGAGCGCAAACTATTTCTTTGGGAAAAGCGACACGCGCGACGAAAACAGTGTCCGCCGCGAAAACATTTTGCCAGACCGCCGTTATTTTTCCAATAGCGATTCGCGCTCGAATTATGAAAACGACAGCCATCGGGCCAGTGTGGATTTTGAATTTAAACCCGACACGTTGACCCGGATTTCCATCAACCCAAATTTCAATATCAACAAAGGTTTTTCAGACAGGGACAGCTCTTCGGAATCCTTGGACGAAAACGGCAATATCATCAACAGCTCCACCACTTCTTCCAACACGGAAAACTACAACGGAAATTTCAGCAACCGCCTCAATGCCATCCGAAAATTCGGAGGTCGTGGGGCTTATTTGCAAGTGAATTTCCGCAACGAAAACAAAGTTTCCCGAGATGATGATTTTTTCTTTTCCGAGCGTGAGATTTTTGATGGTTCGGGATCGCCCGCCGAAATCCAAGACCAATTTATAGAAGAGGAGCAGGAAGAAAACGAATATGACCTTGGGGCGACACAACGTTCGGTCTTGGCAGAGGATTTTTTCCTGGATTTGTCCTATGACGTGACTTTCCAAAATGGCTCCAACTCCCGAAAGGTCTTTGATTTTGATGGAAACACAGGGAGTTATTCTGATTTTGATTCACAATTGAGCAACGAATTTGAATTCAACAGCACCAAGCATATCCCGAATATCGGCCTGAGCTATGAAGGTGAAAAATGGCGTGCAAGTTTTGACGCCGGCTTGTTGAATACCAACTTAAAAAGCGAAAATATCGCTGCCGGGACTTCCTTTGAAAACAACTTCAACAACCTGTATTTGAGTTCCCAAATCCGGTATCAAATCAAAAAATCAACGAGTGTTTATATCTATTACGGAAACGACACCCAAATCCCTTCCATCCAACAGTTGCAGCCCGTCACCAACCGGACCAATCCCTTGAACATCGTTACGGGAAACCCGGATTTAAAACCCGCATTCAACCAGCGCATTCGACTGGGCTACAACAATTATGATTTTGCTTCTCGTTCGGGTTTTTATGTTTATGGCTCTGTAAATTTCACTGACGACCAAGTGGTTTCGGTGACCACGACGGATGCAGATTTGGTGCGTTCCACCACTTATACCAACGTGGACGGCGCCATGAACGGTTATGTGGGTTTCAATTTCAACAAACAGCATAAAAAAGACGCGCGTATTTTCCGGTATAACATGGGTTTGTGGAGTAATTATGCGAAGAGTATCGGTTTTTCGAACGGTGAAAAATTCGAATCCAAACAATACAGTTTTCACCCACGGGTTGGGTTTACTTATGAAATCGAAGATATTTTTTCGGTTTCACCCACTTATTCGCTTGGTTTTAGGCTCAACCAATATGATATTTTCCAAGACAGGGAAGAAAATTACACCGACCATTCCCTCGATTTGGAACTGACCACCTACTGGCCGGAAAACTTGGTGTTGAACAGTGATTTTCAATACACTTACCACGGGAATGTCTCCTCAGGCTTTGACCCCACTTCCTTGATGTGGAATGCCAGTATTGGGTATCAGTTTTGGAACAAAGACGCCACCATAAAGTTGAGTGTCTATGATTTGCTGAACGAAAATGTCAGTGTTCGCCGCTCAACGGGCGAGGATTTTATCCAAGACACGAGGAGTTTGGTGCTGGAGCAGTATTTTATGTTGAGCTTTACCTATAAGTTCACCAAATTCGGCGGAAAAGACCCAAATGAAAATAAGGGCGGGTTTTGGTAAGAGTAGATATGGAAAACCTTTTGGT
>CAYPGZ010000065.1:0-6194 GCA_964410335.1 uncultured Flavobacteriaceae bacterium
TCCTAAAATTTTTTGGGATTTTCTGAAATCAGTTGTTTTCTGAAAGTGCCTAATTTCACCTTATCAACGAAAAATTCGCCGCAAACTCCCCGGCCTTTTCCGTGCCGTCGGGCAGGGTTTCCAGAAACTCCACCTTGAACCAATAGTCGTCCGAGGGCATGGCTTTTCCGTTGTAGTTCCCGTCCCAACCCGGACTGCTTGGTTTTAGTGAAGTCAACAGCTTGCCGTAACGGTCAAAGATATAAACCTTGCCCTTTTCCAACCCGATGATGTTCCAACGGTCGTTTTGACCGTCGCTGTTGGGGGTGAAGAATTTCGGGTAGCCGATAAGGGTGATGGCCTTTAAAGTCATGCCACAGCCTTCAAGGCTCCGCCCGTAAACAGTGTGCGTCCCCGGGGCAAGGTTTTCAAAAAGCAGGGTATGATTATCCGTCAGGGATAACCAGTCCCCGTCGTCCACACGGAACACAAAATTGCCCAGGCCGGAAACATTGGAGACCAAGATGCCATTTTCATCCGATACAAAGCCCGAGGTCCGCGAAAGGACAAACTCCGGGGGGTTGGCCTCGGTTATCGTGGCCGATGAGGTGCCGGTGCAGGTCGTTGAAATCCCATCGGTATCGGAGACCATGACCTCGTATTCCCCGGGTTCGCCCGCTTCTAAGCTGGGGCCGGTTGCTGGAAGTGTTTCCCCGTTCAAGGCCCATTCAAAAACATATGCGTTTTCGTCCAATCCCGTTTCCAAAATCATGGGGCCGTAGTCCCCGCCTTCCACCGGGGTGGTGGCATCGCTGTCCCAACAGATGGCCAGGCCGTCATATTGGCTTAAATCCACATCGGGGCGGTCGTTGACATAAATTTCCACTTCCACAAAAGTCAGGGAGCGGCAGCCCGTCCCGGTATCGAGGGTTTCCGCCACAAGCGTTTGTGGGTTGGAAGTGGTGGTATAGCTTTCCGGGTTTTCTATGGATTCCCCGGCGGTATACGCATTGATACCGGCATAATAGACCACTTCGGTGTTTGCCGGGCCCCCGGGGTTGATTTGGCTGTCGTAAGCCGTCAAATCGATTGTGGCAAAATCCCCACCGGGAAGGTCGGAACAGAATTCTTCCTGGAGGGATATATTGGCGATATCCGGCCGGGGAAGGATGTGCAGTTCAAAGCTCCCGGTGTCGTAACAGCCCGTCTGCTCGTTTTCCAGGCGGACAAAAATGATTTTTGGGCCACTGGCATGGCTTTCCGGGCTGGGGAGGGCATTGTCGCCGTTTTCCGCATCGGGCTGGGTTTCGTGGTAGGTGATTTTCAGGTGCTGCGGGTCTTGGTTGCCGAGGATGTCCCCGTGGTTTTGGGTCAGGTCAAAAACCGCTTTGTTGTTGCCGTCGTCGCAGCCGGAGAGGTCTTTCAAGGCCATGATCTCCGGGACGGCGGAAAACAAAAGCTGTATTTCCACCACGCCGTCGCAGCCCGTGCCCGTATCCAACACCCGGGCATAAATGCTTTCCGGGGAGTTTGTGACAGTATAATCGTCCGGCAAAACAGCCGTGCCGTTTTCCGCATCGGAAAGCGTGGCGTGGTAGGTTACCGTGGTGTTGGCCGCACCGCCGGAAACGGCATTGTCCAGGTCGGGCAGGTGGAATTCGCCCTTCCCATTGCCGTCGGTGTCGCAAGCCACTACGTCCGGCACGGGGAAAACGGCCGGGGGCGGAAAGACCTCCACGGTTATGGGCAGCAGGCTGCTCTCGCAGTTACCGGTGGTCTGGGACACGTAATAGGTCTTGCCGTCTTCCAAGGTCGTGCTGGTCGGGAGTTGCACGGTGCCACCGGGGTCTTGGTACCACGACAGGTTTTGGCCCACAACCGCAATGTCCGGGATTTCCGGGGCATCGTCCAGGCAGAAAGATTGCGGGGAAGTGGCCGTGGGCGGGATGTCGGGGATGACGTTCACGACTACCTCCGCCAGGGGGCTTTCGCAACCGTCAATGGTTTGCGAGACAAAATAGTTTTCCCCGTCAACAACCGGGGTGGCCTCTGGCAGGATGGTGGTCTTTTGGTCGTCGTCGTACCAGGTGAAGATGGGCGTAAAGCCAGCGGGAACACTGTTTCCCGTTACGCCAAGGTCCGCCAGGGTTGCGTTGTCCGACCAACAAAAATCCTGGGGAGTGGTCACAAGGGGCGGCGGCCATTCCATTTGGAGTTTTACCACCCAAAAGTCAGACTGCCCTTGGTTTCCCCCCACATCCCAATTACTGGAACGGGCATAACCGGTCAGAATATACTCACAATTGGAAACTTGTTGAATGGCATTCGCACCGTCTTCATTTGTGCCTCCATAGGTTTGCTCCCATAACAAAACACCGGTAGGGTCTATCTTAAATACCCAGAAATCCATTCTGATGGTTCCATGCAGTTGCCCCACATCCCCGTCATAAGAGCGGGTTTGGGTAGCGATGATATAATTGCCGTCCAATGTTTGCTGGATTGACCCACCGTCTTCATAGTTTGAGCCCCCATAGGTTTTTTCCCATGCCAAATTGCCATTGGCATCAAGTTTAAAAATCCAGGCATCAAATGCACCATGATTAGAACTTATATCTCCATCATTGGAATTAGTGTACCCCGACACCATATATCCCCCATCATTGGTCTGTTGCAAGGCATCATTGTTAAATTGAAGATTGACCCCAAAACTGATTCTATCAATAGACGAACCGCCATAAGTTTCGGACCAGTCTATAACACCATTTGAAAACAGTTTAAAAACCCATATATCTTGTCCCCCGTGGTTTTGGGATATATCCCCATCAACAGAGGCTGTAGTGCCCGACACAATATAGCCCCCATCACTGGTCTGTTGAATATTGGAAGCGGTATCATCACCACTTCCCCCATAAGTCTGCTCCCATATCAAAGCCCCATTTGCATTGAGCTTTATGACCCAGGCATCTGTCAGTCCGCCATGATGTGAACTGACGTCCCCATTACTGGAACTCGTATCGCCCACCACAATATAGCCCCCGTCAATGGTTTGCTGTATGGCATAGGCCTGATCTATACCCCCTCCTCCATAAGTATTCTCCCAAATAAGGTTGCCATTGGAATCTAATTTAAACACCCAAAAGTCTCTTTGAAACCCCGGTTGATGTGACCCTACATCCCCATCATTAGATTGGGTTGTTCCTGCCACGACGTATCCTCCATCATTTGTTTGCCTGATGTCATAACCATATTCCAAGCTACTCCCCCCATATGTTTTTTTCCATATCAAATTGCCTAGGCCGTCCATCTTTATGACCCAAACATCTGCAAAACCGGCATTTTGCATCACATCACCATCATTGGATTGAGTCAACCCTACGGTAATATAGCCACCATCATTGGTATGGCGAATGGAATAGGCTATATCCAAACCACTGCCGCCCCAATTTTTCTCCCATTGGATGCTAGGTGGGATTTGGGCCCAAATGGAAAAAAAGGATAAAACGAAGAAAAAAAACAGGTAGTTTTTTGGTTCCATTTTTGTCGTTTTCTACGAATACTCTCTCCACATATTGATGTCAAAGAGATAAGGATTCAAATATAATATTTTTTGATCAAATTCAAAAATACCGACAAACGTTTTAGTCACGTTTTTGCATTTATCATGTCAATTGATTATATTTGATGACTATTAATCCTAAAAACCATACATCATGAAAAGAATTATTTTGTTTTACGCAACAATCCTGATTTGTGGGAAACTCTTTGCACAGCCCCATATCCAACAGATTCAAGCATCCGCAGATGGACACTTTGTACAACAATCCGTGGCCCCCCCCTTGCGGAAGACGAGTATGTAGTGGTGGGAACGGTAGTTCCTGGGGCCATAGCAGGATCGGATATTCTTGTCTTTGTCACCGACGATGCTGGCAATATTATCTGGAGCCGTTATATAGATTACGGTTTTGATGAATTTGCGGGAGCTGTAATCGTGGACCATAGGGGAGATATTGTTTTGACAGGGTACACGGGCCGCAACAATACAAATAATAAAAACTTGATCGTGGTCAAGTTGAATTCAAATGGGAACTATTTGGGCGATGCGGTAATAACCGACGGGGGAATCTTAGATTATGGGCTTTATGGATTGGATATTGAAGTTGGCGAAAATGGATATATCATTGTGGGAACAGGGGTGGACGATACAACTCAAATTGCCGATAAATATGCCTTTGTCCTTCACCTACAACACAATTTGGAAAGTTCAATGTGGGGAAGGATTTATCGCTCAACTATGGGCGCGCCCACCCATTACGATTCGTTCAATCATATCCTAAGGATTGACCATCCTGTGTATGGAGAAAGCTTTTTGTTGACAGGGTCTGGTGCTAACAATGGTCCAAACAGTTCTCAAATGGTAGTCAACGACCTGATTAATCCAATTACCGGCTTAAGCGTATGGAATCAAAGCAATGCCCAAGGCAACAGGGAACCAGATCCCCATAACAATATCGGGGTCATGGCTTTATATCACGAATCCAGCGATGAATTTTTTGTGTTGTATTACGGAAGCGACGACTTTCCTTCATATAGAAAAAATATCCCTTCCCTACTGACTTTGGACGGCCTGAGTGGCACAACTGCGCTTTCACATGTAGCCTTTTTCAACCATGTCTGGGGCAACCAGAACAATATTTTTACCGGCATGCAGTGGAGCAGTTCCAATCAAGATGAAATCGTATTATCAGGCTACCATATCGATGCTGGCAACCCTCCCCAAGTTGGCTATCCCCTTCTTGTCCGCTATGGATTATCGACAGGCTCGATATGGTCGCGATACCACGTTGGATTTGATGGTGCCGACTATGCAAATATCAACTTGGATTTTATTGTCGATCCAGTGAATCTCGTGAATCCATCCAGTCCCTATGAGCTTAATGAAATTTATTACCATCCAAAATCACTGGTGTTAAAAAACAGCGTTGATCCAAGTTATGTATTTGCCGCCCCTCAACAGGAAGAACCGCTTGATCTTTTTGGAGTAAACCTCCTCAACACCAATTCGAATGGGGACATGCCATGTATGGATTCAGTAAGAGGCCTGGACGAATTAGCAAGCCTTTCCACGTTTACGAATTTTATAAGCCAAGCCTACAATTTTAGACTTTTGGAGCCGGGCGCAATGGTTTACAACGCAATCCTGCTAAATTCATTGACTTGTGAAAGTGATGCCAAACCATTTATAGGGCCAAATGGAAACACCCAGCAAATGGGCATTCAACTTTACCCCAACCCCGCAAATAACCTCCTGAACATTTCCGGGTTACCGGAAATTGAAAACGGAGATATTGCCCTCTATGACCTGCAGGGAAGGATTGTACTGTCACAAGCCTACCAAGGATTAAGCAGCACAAAACAACTTGATATTTCCACTTTGGAAAACGGGGTTTATTTCCTGAAAATCTCTGAAAATGGAGAAAGCATGTTTGTGGAAAGGCTTGTCAAAAAGTAAATTAAAACCCAGCACCTATTCAAAACCCGGGCTTAAAATCCCGGGTTTTTTATTTCTGTGAAAGCAGGAATCTCTTTAAATTATTCCCTACTTTTGCGCGCCTAAAAAACCCATATAGATGAACATCAGGAACATTGCCATTATTGCCCACGTCGATCACGGAAAAACCACGCTGGTGGACAAAATCATGCATCATTGCCAGCTTTTCCGCGATAGCGAAAACAAAGGGGATTTGATTTTGGACAACAACGACCTGGAACGCGAACGCGGGATCACCATTGTTTCCAAAAACGTATCGGTGGTTTACAAGGATGTTAAAATCAACATCATCGACACCCCCGGCCACGCCGATTTTGGCGGCGAGGTGGAACGCGTCCTGAATATGGCCGATGGGGTTTTGCTGTTGGTCGATGCCTTTGAAGGCCCAATGCCCCAAACCCGTTTTGTGTTGCAAAAAGCACTGGATTTGGGTCTAAAGCCTTGCGTGGTCATCAACAAAGTGGATAAGGAAAATTGCACGCCCGACGAAGTGCATGAAAAAGTCTTCGACCTGATGTTTGAGCTCGGTGCCGAAGAATGGCAACTGGATTTCCCCACGGTTTATGGTTCGGCGAAACAAAACTGGATGAGCACGGATTGGAAAAACCAAACCGACAATATCGAACCCCTTTTGGATATGGTGGTGGAGCATATCCCCGCACCAAAA
>CAYPGZ010000065.1:6294-10289 GCA_964410335.1 uncultured Flavobacteriaceae bacterium
ACCATCAACGATTC
This sequence comes from uncultured Flavobacteriaceae bacterium, assembly GCA_964410335.1. Classification (GTDB taxonomy): domain Bacteria; phylum Bacteroidota; class Bacteroidia; order Flavobacteriales; family Flavobacteriaceae; genus DASSWG01. Next base: position 6,309 of record CAYPGZ010000065.1, read on the forward strand.
GCCGTTTTTTGGAAAAGACGGAAAATACGTCACTTCGCGCCATATCAAAGAAAGGTTGATGAAAGAACTGGAAAAAAACCTGGCCCTGCGGGTGGAAGAAACCGACAGTGCCGATAAATTTTTGGTTTATGGCCGTGGGGTTTTACACCTTTCGGTATTGATTGAGACCATGCGCCGAGAAGGTTATGAATTGCAAATAGGCCAACCTCAAGTAATTATCAAAGAAATCGACGGGCAGAAATGTGAGCCCGTGGAAGAACTCACTATTGACTTGCCGGAAGAGGTTTCCGGAAAAGCCGTGGAAATGGTTACGCTCAGAAAAGGGGAAATGTTGAAAATGGAAGCCCGTGGTGACCGGATGATCTGTGAGTTTTTAATCCCCTCGCGGGGAATTATCGGTTTGCGAAATCAACTGCTCACGGCAACGGCCGGCGAGGCGATCATGGCACATCGTTTTAAGGAATACCAACCTATAAAAGGCGGGATTCCCGAACGGCAAAACGGTTCCTTGGTCTCCCTGGAAAAAGGAACGGCCATCCCTTACTCTATCGACAAATTGCAAGATCGCGGAAGGTTTTTTGTGGATCCGGGAGAAGATATTTACGAAGGTCAGGTCATCGGGGAAAATTCCCGCCAGGATGATTTGACAGTAAATATCACCAAAACCAAAAAGCTTTCCAATGTGAGGAGTTCGGGAGCTGATGAAAAAGCAAAAATTGTACCTGCGATAAAATTCTCGTTGGAAGAAGCTCTGGAATATATCCAAAAAGACGAGTATGTGGAAGTAACTCCGAAACATCTTCGGATTCGGAAGATTTTTCTTACGGAAAATGAACGAAAACGGAATAAGATGGAGTGATTTGAAGTGCGGTTTAATTTTACGGCAATTTCACTTCAAATTTCACGATGGATCTTCGATATGCCGGGGGATGGAAGGTGGTGAGAACGGTTCTTGGGTTTACTTATTTACTTAGCAATTCTCATTTTCACTCACGCGCTGTGAGTGCTTTGAGGTTTTTCTTTTTTGCATTGCCCAAAAAAGAAACAAAAAAGTCTAGGCTTACGAATATCCATCTAAATTTATCGTTCATTGCCTAAATTTTAGGAACTCGCCAGTATCTCTGAGGTAAAGTAGAACTATACTTTGGCTCGGACAGCCTAAAATTTTACGGCAATTTCACTTCAAATTTCACGATGGATCTTCGATATGCCGGGGGATGGAAGGTGGTGAGAACGGTTCTTGGGTTTACTTATTTACTTAGCAATTCTCATTTTCACTCACGCGCTGTGAGTGCTTTGAGGTTTTTCTTTTTTGCATTGCCCAAAAAAGAAACAAAAAAGTCTAGGCTTAAAAACCTTCATCGGTTTTTTTATTGTTATTCCGAGTGAGCGAGGATAAGTGATGAGGAAAAAAAAAGGAAAACTTGGATGAAGTTTTGGAATCCTTTATAGATAGTGTAAACATAAAAGGCTTTTCAAAATAAAAATACTACTTTCGTTCGCGTTGAACTTTTTCGTTGTGATATGGGCAACCGCTTTCGAAATTATTTCCGAAACAATTCCTTGCTGAAAGTTTTTTCGCAAAACAGCGCAGGGGTTTTGGTGAAGTTATTCACGGGTTTAGCTACCTCCAAAATCATTGCTGTCTTTGTGGGTCCTACGGGAATGGCATTTTTGGGGAACTTAAAAAACCTTCAGAATGTCGTGAACAATTTTTCCACCGCCGGGCTGGAAAAGGGCGTCATTCGCTATGCCTCAGAATATAAAAACAAGCGGGAACGTCTCAACAGCTTTGTTTCTACCCTTTTTTTTATAGGATTTTGTATCTGTTTCCTGCTGGGTATAGTGCTTTATTTCGGCCGAGTTTGGTTGAACGAGTTTATTTTCCCCGGAAGGGATTTCAGTTATATTTTCAAAATTCTGGCTTTTATTTTACCTCTCGGAATGTTGAACGTGTTTTGTGTGGCGGTGCTGACCGGCATCGGAGAATTTAAAAAAGTAATTGTCATCAACATCCTTGGGAATATTCTCAACCTGCTGCTTATCGGGATTTTGGTGTGGCAATTCGGACTGGACGGAGCCTTGTTAACCTTCATCATATTGCCTTCGGCCTTGCTGTTTATTACCTTGGCGATGGCCAATAAAAAGCTAAAATTGTTAAGCAGTTTCCGGTTGCGGAATGTTTCAGGAATTTTTGGTAAAAACTTGAGTCATTATGCCTTGATGACCTTGATTTCGAGCATTACATTTCCGGTGGTTTTTTTGATGGTGCGAAATTTTATCATTGCTGAAATCGGCACGGAAGAAGCAGGATATTGGGAAGCCATCTCACGGATTTCCAACTATTATCTGCTTTTTATCATGTCGTTCTTATCGCTGTATATCTTACCCCAAATGGCTGCAACAGACACCGATTCCGGTTTTCGGAAAATCGTTTTTGATTTTTATCGAACCGTTCTTCCGATTTTTGGGGTGGGACTATTGCTGATTTATTTCTTGCGCGCCCCGATCATACATATTGTATTTTCCAAAGAATTTTTGCCTATGGAAAAGCTTTTTAAATGGCAATTATTCGGAGATTTTATCCGCGTAACCGTGATTGTTATCACCTATCAGCTTCACGCTAAAAAAATGGTGTGGAAATTTATCCTTTCCGACTTATTTTTAGCGGGAATGACCTATTTTTTAAGCATTTTCCTGATTTCCCGGATTGGACTGCAAGGGGTGACAGTGGCTTACGCCATAACTTGGGCACTGTACGGATTGGTAATATTGTTTATTTTTAGACGGGTGTTTTTTCAACGTTTTTTTCCATGAAACAGTTCAGACTTTTCGGTTTTTGGCTCTTTCCCATTCTCGCTGTGCTGCTATTCGAATTTTTTTTCGCCGATTTTTATGCCTCCCGGTGGGAAAACCTTTTGGAGAACACTCTCTTTGCCCTTGTTTTGTTGCTGAGCCTTTCTTTCTTCGTTTCACCCAAAATCAAGGTTTTTTTTATTAATTTTTATTATTTGATTTTTGTACTTCTCCTCTTTATAGAAAGTGTTTTTTTCTATATTTTCAACACAGTTTTTACGGCATCGGCAGTGTTTATACTTATTGAAACCAATCTTTCGGAAGCCGGTGAATTCTTGAAATTTTATCTTGACTTTCCTATTTTGTTGTTTTTTCTAATCATGTTGGGATTGGTTTTTATATATATCAGAATACCCAAAAAACATATTTTTAAACCCCGCTCCCTTTCGATAAGATTACTTTGTTTTGGACTTTTTTTAGGGGTTTTGGTTCTTCTGAAATATTCAGGATTAATCGTGCAGAACTTCCCCTATCTCGTGATTAAATCCACAGGAGAATATGTGCAGGAAAAGAAAAAAATGGGACAAACCAATATCGATCAGCCTACGGGTCATTTTGAAGAAGTTATCCATAATTCTCCCGACGGAAAAAGCCTATATGTGTTGATTTTAGGAGAATCTACTTCCAGAAATCATTTGGGAATTTATGGATATCCGCGAAACACCACACCGAGATTAAGTGCGCTTCAGGATGAATTGTTGGTTTATAAAAATGTAATCAGCCCCCATACTTACACCATCGAATCATTGAAGCAAAGTTTAACGCTGCATGCTTTCAAAAACCGGGAGGAGTCGTCGATTGTGCAATTGATGAATCAGGCCGGTTTCAAGACATTTTGGTTTTCCAATCAACAGCCTATAGGACCTTTTGACAGTATGGTAACCGAAATGGCACAGGCTGCAGATGTGCTGGAGTTTAGCAATTCCAACCGGCATGCACGAAATACTCCCTACGATGGAGTTTTGTTGGATTATTTTGAAAAAGCCCTCGGGGATGCTGCCGAAAAAAAATTTATTGTACTTCATCTTTTGGGCACTCATTTGGATTATGAAAATCGTTATCCCAAAAATGCAGCGGTGTTTACAGACACTCCACCGGGAAAATTCACCGATGAAACGGCTTCGG
>CAYPGZ010000066.1:0-6747 GCA_964410335.1 uncultured Flavobacteriaceae bacterium
GTTCTTCCACCTTTTTCATAAATTCCTTATCCGCGAAAGGAACCGGAGAAACAGCACCCATTCCGCCTGTATTTAAGCCGGTATCGCCTTCACCGATGCGTTTATAATCCTTTGCCGTGGGAAGGATTTTGTAGTTTTTTCCGTCAGTTAAAACAAAAACGCTGAGCTCGATTCCATCCAAAAATTCTTCAATAACCACAGTTTTACTGGCTTTTCCGAACTTCTCGTCCACCAACATGTTTTCGAGTTCTTGTTTGGCCTCGTCCAAATTATTCAAAATCAAAACTCCTTTTCCGGCAGCCAAACCATCGGCTTTCAACACGTATGGAGGATTCATTTTTTCTAAAAAACTTTTTCCTGCTTGCAAACTTGGAGCCGTAAAACTTTCATAAGCCGCAGTGGGAATATTGTGCATGGCCATAAACTGTTTTGCCCTTTCTTTGCTGCCTTCCAGTAAAGCTCCTTTTCGGGAAGGACCGATGACCGCAACATGTTTTAAGGCTTCATCTTGAACAAAAAAATCGTAAATGCCATTCACCAAAGGATCTTCCGGACCGACTACCAGCATTTCGATGTTGTTTTCCAACACTGTTTTTTTAACGCTTTCAAAATCGTTGGGATTGAGTGGAAGGTTTTCACCAAGCTGGGTTGTTCCCGCGTTTCCGGGCGCGATATAAAGTTTATCGCACAAATTGCTTTGGGAAATTTTATGGGCAAAAGCGTGCTCGCGACCGCCGCTTCCGAGAAGAAGAATGTTCATGATGGGTGATTTAGGTGCAAATTTATTGATTTTTAAAATGCTTTTCAGCTTGCTTTTTTCAAAATTCCCGGAAAGAAATTAGCGAAATACTTTTCTTGATTATTCGTTTCCAAAAAACTAAAAATAGGCTCTCAACTGGACACTTCCGGTGTGAATAGCTTTCGAATCTTCACTTTTTCGCCCGAAATAAGAAAGGTTTAAATCCAGAAATTCGGTTAATTTCTTTTGAGCAATCAAGTTCCAGGTATAGTTGGTTTCCGGTTGAAGACCTTGCAACATCTGATAGGCCACAGGAGAAAACGGATCGCCGTCGAAATGATTAAAAATATAATTGAACTCTCCCGTAATCGAATATTTCTGCACGTTGTTAAAAGTAAAGGAAGCGCCGAGTCGTTGGCGTTTCAGACTTTCCAAATTGCCCAGTTCGTTGTTGTGATTTTCATGTTCATAAAATAAATCAAAACTGGTTTTTTCCGACAATAAATAGGAAACTTTAGGATTCACCGAAAAACCTTGAATCCGATAATTTCGATTTTGGAAATTTTCGGAAAGACTCCAGGTTCGTGTGAGTTGATTTTTTAGATGGAAGACCCAACTCACCCCGACTTTATGAATGAAATCTACTTGATGGTTTCTTAATTTATTTTCTTGTAAACCCGTGGACAGAAGGTTTTTGGTGTTTGTGCTGATAAAACTGTAGGAGGTCGAAAAATGCTGTTTTCCCCGATTAAAAAATAAGGTGTTTTGAAAATTGGAATTTACGGCCAGTTCTTTGTCAGGGTCATTATTAAAAGGATTTATATCAAATTGATCTTCATCTCTTTTTATTTTACGGTCGATCAAAAAACTGGTTTGGTTATGAAAATGAGAAAGAAAAGCTTTAAACCCATTTTCGTCCACCCATTTTGAAAAATTTAAAGTAATCAATTGACTGAACTTGTTGCGGTGGGTTTTAATAAAAATCTGATTGGGAAGAAAAACCCGGATAAATTTAGCTTCATCCTGATAGGTGGCGATTTCGAATTCTTCGAGTTCCTGCACGCCGTTTCCATTATAATCATTCCAGGTGTATTGCCCTTGCCCGGGATCCACCTCCACATACGTAAACTCCTGTTGAGGCAATGTTCCGCTGCTGGTTTCATACAAAGTATTTAAGGACAGCAAACGATCAAAAAGAAATTGGTTGTATAACAATCTAGAGTTCAAGGATTTTTCAGGGCGTTCCTGGTCTAGGGTTTTCAGACTGCGATAATTGGCAAAAAGAGAAAGATTGGCATTTTCCGAATGGATAATTTTGGAGTTCAACCAGTAATCGTTCGAACGGCTGACACGTTGTAAACGGTTGATACGCAAACTGTCGTTCACCCGATGACGATATCCGATTTCCACAAAAACACCGGTGCTGTCCCCGATTCCGGAAAAGGCTTCATAACTTCTAAAAGCCTGACTTTCCCCTGTCAATTCTTGTGTGTTTTTTAAAACCTGTTCGTTTTGTTCCATTGAAAATTTTCCTCCCACCCACATTCCCGGGCGGGAATCAGCATTGAGATCAAATCCGTACAGGACTTTTGAATTTACTCTTAAAAAATCAGATTCGATATTTTGTCCATCACTTTTTAAAAAACTGCCGTTCAAATCAAGACGAAGGCTATCAAACAAATAAAGTCCGGTTTGTAAAACTTGCCGTATTCCGCTGTAGGAATCAGCAAAATCCAGTTTTTGAAAAGTGAAACGTGCAAATCCTGCTTTTACATCGGAATATTCCAGTCCGGTTTCGAGTAAGGTTTGATTTCCCAAAACCTCCCGCGTATTGAGGGGATTCAGGAGGTTCCAATCTCTTTGAAATTCTATATTGTAATATTGTTCGGGACTTTCAAAAGTTTCTTGAACATAATCCACAGAAGCAAAAACATCAATTTTGTTTTTATCCTCTTCTTCAAAAAGCGTTTGTGTTCCGGTGAGTCTTCCGGCAAAACCATCATTATTTGAATCATCGAGTGCTGAAAATAAATTCAAATCGTTTTTACTGCCAGCAAATTCAAATCCGATATGGGTTTTTTCCGAAGGAGAATAATTTCCATGAATTACTGCCAATTGAAGTTTTTCCGGTGCAAAAAGCTGTACAATAGGCGCATAATTCCCTTGTGGAACCCCATTTTCCGGAGGCACATATTCAAACACGCGAGTTATGGCTGATTTGTTGGTAAGTATATAATCGCCTTGATTTTCGCCTACCAAACTAAAGCGCACATTGAAGAGTTCATCTTCCGGATTTGTGGAATAGACAAAGATTTCTTTTCCGTTGATAATTTCTTTTCGATAAAGCACTTTATTTTCATCAAAAGTATCCGGAGCTGCACTTTGCACCAACATTTTATCCTTATCATCACCTGCATTTTTAAGGGTTTCCACTTGTTCCGGACTCAAATTTTGACGCAAGGGCTGGTTTTTCAAATCGTTTTCGGAATAAACAAAAGCATGGAAACTAAAATTCTCCCCCTGATGTCCGCCACCTCCGGTGGCTACAATCCTTGAATAGCTTCGTTCGCTGTATTGATATTCCACTTTTATCCGCATTTCGGAAGTAACGGGAAAAGTAGGGTTAAAAATGATTTCCCCGGCATTGTAATCAATCACATAATCCTGGTTTTCGCCACGTTCCAGCCGGATTCCGTTTACAAAAACCCGCTCGCTTCCGGCAACGATTAAGACAAACAACTCTCCGTTGGGTCCGGTGAGTTTATACGGTCCTTGATTTCCTTCCTGTCCGCGGAACTCACTGGTCGTAAAAATTCCTTTTACCAAAGCTCCGGCAGCGTGAAAATTAGTAGGATTTTCTTCGGGATTCAAGGTCAGACCGAGCGCCAGACCTTGAACCCTTTTGGTGTAGGAAGCAAAATAAGAATCATTTTGCACCAAATCGATATCGCCGGCACGAATATTCCAATTATCGCCATAGAGTTCGATAAAAACCCGATCGAATTCGTCGAGGTTTTGGGAATATCCACTTTGTTGGATAGGAATATTCGAATCCTGAATAGAAGCACGCAAATTGACGCCCTCACTGATTTCCCCGGAAATTTGCAGGTCGAGTTCAGAATCCAAAACCGTGTTTTGATTGTTTCCGGTGGTAATTCCCCGCGAAATATTTCCACTGGCATTCAATCCTTTAAACGGCATAAAATCACGGGTTTGTCGTCTTTTTCCGAGTTGATAAAGCCGGTTCAGGTTTCGGGTGTCTTCCACAATCAATCGCCGATCAAATTGGGTGTATTTTCGGGTGAGAAATTCAGGGTACTTCCTATAATACACAAAAATCGAGTCGTGTAGTCGGAGAATTTCGGGATTTAAAATTAACCGACTTTTGGAAAAATCGATTTCATATAAAGAATCCGAAATACTGTTTTTTTTCAAGTCTCGCAGCTCAAAACCCAGCGGATTGATGCTCACCGAATCGATATGCAAGGTATCGGAAACAGCGTATTTTTTGATATGCAAATGCGTGTCCTCTTCTTTATCGACGACGAGTGAATCCTCCTGAGCAAAACTTGCCAGTGGAAAAAATAAAAAGAGAAAAAAAACCGAGTTTCGCATTAAAGGTAAAACTACGGGTTTTTGAGATTATTTTAGAGGATATTATTTCGTTAATTGAGGAGTGGTCATTAGGAATTGAGAGGGAAAACTCTTCTCCTAATCCGTGCGCATTGTTTTTAGCTTAAATTTGCCTATTTTTAAATAATTCTAAATTCAAAACGCTATTCCGTGAAAATAATCTCATACAACGTAAACGGAATCCGGGCGGCATTGCGGAAAGGGCTTTTAACTTGGATGACCCAAGCCGATCCGGATATACTTTGTTTGCAAGAAATAAAAGCAAATCCCGAACAATTTGACGAAAAACTGTTTCATGCAGCAGGATATCCCTATTGTTATTGGTATCCCGCCCAGAAAAAAGGCTATAGTGGCACTGCTATTCTCAGCAAACACAAACCTCTTCGGGTGGAATATGGAACGGGTTTGGATTATATGGATTTTGAAGGGAGAACCATCCGTGCGGATTTTGATGGATTTTCGGTGATGAGCCTCTATTTGCCATCGGGAACAAACATCAAACGGCTGGAACATAAATTACAGTTTATGGCCGATTTTCAGATATATATCAACCAGTTGAAAATGCAAATTCCCAATTTGGTCATTTGTGGAGATTACAATATTTGTCATGAACCCATCGATATTCACGATCCGGTACGCTTGCAGCATGTATCGGGTTTTCTTCCTGTAGAGCGCGAATGGTTGGGGGGCTTTATTAACTCCGGTTTCACGGATTCCTTCCGCTATTTAAATGCCGATGTGCAAGCGTATTCGTGGTGGAGTTACCGTGCAAATGCCCGCGCTAATAACAAAGGTTGGAGGATTGATTATCATATGGTGGCAAATCCTATTCGGGAAAATATTTCACGTGCGCTTATTCTTCCGGATGCAATGCATAGCGATCATTGTCCCGTTTTGCTGCATTTGGAACTTTAAACATAGCCTTTTTTAATTCAAAAAATATGGCCTCATCTATAAAAACTACTGAAGAATACATTAGTAATCTGCCCGAAGAACGAAAAGAAGCCTTTTTGAAACTTCGGAAAACCTTAGTCGAAAATCTTCCTGTCGGTTTTGCAGAAGAAATAAGTTATGGAATGATTGGATTTGTGGTGCCAAAAAGCTTGTATCCGGAAGGCTATCATTGTAATCCGGAACTTCCTTTGCCGTTTATCAGCTTGGCATCGCAAAAAAACTTTATTGCCCTCTATCATATGGGGATTTATGCCAATCAAGAACTGCTCGATTGGTTTGTGAACGAATATCCAAAGCACGCTGACAACAAATTGGATATGGGTAAAAGTTGTATCCGGTTTAAGAATCCAAACAAAATTCCTTTTGAATTAATTGGGGAACTTGCATCCAAAATGACTCCTCAAGATTGGATTGCCATTTATGAACAAAATGTGAAACGATAAATTGTTTCATTTTAAACGACATCAACCCACAGATTTTTTTTAAAATCATATTATTTTGATAAATATCCAAACCAAGAGATTCCATCAGCTTAGCCATTCCGAGCTATATGAAATTCTTCGATTGCGCGCAGCAGTTTTTGTAGTGGAACAAAATTGTGTGTATCAGGATATTGATTCAAAAGACCAAAATGCGCTTCATATTTTGGGGTATCACAAGAATGAAATCGTTGCCTATGCTCGATGTTTTGCCCCTGGGGCTTATTTTAAAGAAGCTGCTATTGGAAGAATATTGGTAAAATCCAACCACCGTGGGGAAGGATGGGGGCATAAAATGGTTTCGGAATCCGTGCAAGCGGTTATTGAAAATTTTAATACCACTTCAATCCGCATTTCCGCACAGGAATATTTGGTGGATTTCTATAAATCGCATGGGTTTAAAACTGTTGGCGAAGGCTATTTGGAAGATGGGATTCCACATGTGGCGATGGTTCATACCGATTAAACCCCAAATTTCAAAAAGTAAATTCCAAAAGAGAGCTCAAAAATGCAATTGAGAAATTGAATGAGATTGAATAAGATTGATGCGAGATGATGAAAGATTGAAGCTGCAACCGGAAGCTGAGACTTTGAAATAACGAATCACAGTGTCGTGATGTTTTTCAACACGGGTATCATATCTTTTTTGGTGCTTTTTCCCCGATAAATGGGAGAGCGGTTTTTATTGAAAGTTCCTTCAAGGTGAGTTCTCGATCGAGAAAATTTCGAATATTCTTGGATTATACTGAAATTTTCCGGTTTCAAAAGCTATTTGAAAACCCGGCATATCAGCAAATTCCGAACCCCAATCACTAATTAACTAATCCAATCTCCATATTATTCCTTAATTTTGCACCTTTAAAAATTTCAGTCTAATGAGGATTAATTTCCGTGAATACAAACAACTTGAACTTCCCAAAATTGCGGAAGAAGTAAGGTTAT
>CAYPGZ010000066.1:6847-10167 GCA_964410335.1 uncultured Flavobacteriaceae bacterium
TTCCGTGAATACAAACAACTTGAACTTCCCAAAATTGCGGAAGAAGTAAGGTTATTCTGGAAGGAAAACGATATTTTCAAAAAAAGTATCACCACACGAGAAGGTGAAAAACCCTTTGTTTTCTTCGAGGGACCGCCCAGTGCAAATGGTCTTCCGGGAATTCATCACGTGATGGCTCGATCCATCAAGGATATTTTTTGTCGCTATAAAACCCAAAAAGGCTTTCAGGTGAAACGTAAAGCCGGTTGGGATACACATGGCCTTCCCGTGGAACTCGGTGTGGAAAAAGAGCTGAATATCACCAAGGAGGATATCGGAAAAAAAATATCCGTTAAAGAATATAATGAAGCGTGCAAAAGTGCAGTCATGCGCTATACCGATGTGTGGAATGACCTCACCGAAAAAATCGGCTATTGGGTGGATATGGAAAATCCTTATATCACCTACAAACCAAAATATATGGAAAGTGTGTGGTGGTTGCTTTCTCATATCTACAAACAAGGATTGATTTATAAAGGCCACACCATCCAACCTTATTCTCCCAAAGCCGGAACCGGCTTGAGCTCACACGAGTTAAACCAGCCGGGTACCTATCAAGATATTACCGACACTACGATTACGGCCATGTTTAAAATCTTGGATTCCTCAAAAGGAAAAATGGATTTGGACGGCGCCTATTTTCTCGCTTGGACCACCACCCCGTGGACATTGCCAAGCAATACCGCATTGACAGTCGGACCCAAAATCGAATATGTCCTCATAAAAACCTTTAACCAATATACTTACGAACCCATTTCAGTGGTTTTGGCCAAAGATTTGGTGCAAAACGTTTTCAATCAGAAATTTACTCGGGTTGAAAATGAAGAAATCCTGAAAAGCTACAAGCAAGGCGAAGGGAAAATTCCTTATTTGATTCAAGATAATTTTGTGGGTAAAGATTTGGTGGGTATTCGTTATGAGCAATTATTGCCTTATGCCAAACCTTATCACAAACCTGAAAATGCTTTTCGTGTAATTTCCGGAGATTTTGTGACCACCGAAGACGGAACAGGAATTGTGCACACCGCTCCGACCTTTGGTGCCGATGATGCATACGTAGCTAAACAAGCCACCCCCGAAGTGCCGCCGATGTTGGTCAAAGATGAAAACGACAATCTGGTGCCTTTGGTGGATTTGCAAGGAAAATTTCGTCCTGAACTCGGCGAATTGGCCGGGAAATACGTGAAAAACGAATATTATGACGAAGGCGAAGCGCCGGAAAAGTCGGTAGATGTGGAAATAGCAATTAAGTTGAAAGAAGAAGGCCGAGCTTTTAATGTGGAAAAACACACCCACAGTTATCCCAATTGCTGGCGCACCGACAAACCGATTTTATACTATCCGCTAGACTCGTGGTTTATAAAAATCACGGAAGTGAAAGACCGGATGTTCGAATTGAACAAAAAAATCAATTGGAAACCAAAATCAACCGGAGAAAAGCGTTTTGGAAATTGGCTTGCCAATGCTAATGACTGGAATCTCTCGCGGTCGCGTTTTTGGGGAATTCCCTTGCCGATATGGCGCAGTGAAGATGGAAAAGAGGAAACCCTCATCGATTCTGTGGAAGCCCTGAAAGAGGAAATGAATAAATCGGTGGAAGCCGGATATATGGAAAAAAATCTCTTTGAAGATTTTGTGCCCGGGGATATGAGTGAAGAAAACTATGACCGGGTGGATTTGCACAAAAATGTGGTGGATCAAATCATCCTCGTTTCTCCTTCAGGGAAACCGATGAAACGAGAATCCGATTTGATTGATGTATGGTTTGATTCCGGTTCGATGCCGTATGCGCAGTGGCATTATCCCTGGGAGAATCAGGAAGAAGTTCATGAAGCTTGGCGCAAAGCCGACTTTATTGCAGAAGGCGTAGATCAGACTCGCGGATGGTTTTACACACTTCACGCAATCGCCACAATGGTTTTTGATGATATTGCCTATAAAAATGTGGTTTCCAATGGATTGGTATTGGATAAAAACGGACAAAAAATGTCGAAACGTTTGGGCAATGCCGTTGATCCATTTGAAACACTTTCGATTTATGGCCCTGATGCAACGCGTTGGTATATGATTTCCAATGCTAATCCATGGGATAATTTGAAATTTGATATTGAAGGCATTGCCGAAGTACGCCGAAAATTTTTTGGCACACTTTACAACACCTATTCCTTTTTTGCCCTTTATGCCAATCTTGATGGTTTTAGTTATTCCGAAAAGGATATTCCATTGGAAAAACGACCCGAAATAGATCGATGGATTCTTTCCGAGCTTCATTCTTTAATCGGCGAAGTGGACAAATTTTATGCGGATTATGAACCCACAAAAGCTGCACGCGCCATCTCGGATTTCACCTTGGAAAAACTCAGCAATTGGTATGTGCGGCTAAGCCGAAGACGTTTCTGGAAAGGCGATTACGGGCAAGATAAAATTTCCGGATATCAAACCCTATACACTTGTCTCGAAAATATTGCAAAGCTCTCTGCACCTCTTGCGCCTTTTTATATGGATCGTCTTTTTTGCGATTTATCCATGGTCACACAAACCGATCGGCCGGAAAGTGTGCACTTATCTTATTTTCCGAAGCAGAATGAAAATTATATCGATATTTCCTTGGAAAGTAAAATGCAAAAGGCTCAAACAATTTCTTCCTTGATATTGTCGTTGAGAAAGAAGGAAAAAATAAAAGTGAGACAGCCTTTGCAGCGCGTGATGATTCCTGTTTTAAATCCGGCGGAAAAAAAAGAAATAGATGCCGTTGCAGAGCTGATAAAATCGGAAACCAACATTAAAGAAATCGAGCTTATCGACGACACTTCGGATATTTTGGTGAAACAAGCAAAGCCAAATTTCAAGGTTTTGGGGCCGCGGTTTGGGAAGGATATGAAACATGTTGCCGCGGCTGTTTCAAAGTTGACCTCGGAAGATATTCTCGAAATTGAAAAAGAGGGCAAAATCGAGGTGGAAGTTAACGGGAAAATGCTTATTTTGCATGCCGAAGAGCTTGAGATTTCCTCGAAAGACGTCGAGGGTTGGCTCGTGGCCGGACATGCCGGTTTGACGGTGGCGCTGGATGTGGCTATCAATGACGAACTGAAACAAGAAGGTATTGCTCGGGAACTTGTAAATCGGATTCAAAATCTTAGGAAAGATGCCGGTTTTGAAGTGACCGACAAGATAAAAGTAAAAATACAAAAAGACGGGGTGGTCGAGCACGCCGTTGATGGGAATTTCACCTATATTAAAAACGAAACATTAGCTACAAGCCTCGAACTTGTGGAAGAAAC
>CAYPGZ010000067.1:0-10123 GCA_964410335.1 uncultured Flavobacteriaceae bacterium
ATAAAAATTTATAAAACAGGAAATGGCTATCACGCTTATATGGACAGCCCTAAACAGAATGCCTATGACATTCCAATGGCCAGAACCTCTTATGCAGACGGCAATTTACTATTAATTGCTAACGAAGGTTTTAGCTATCGCGGGTTTTTGAGCCAGGGAGAAATTAACGGAAAATTCAAACAAAACGGACTTGAGTTTCCATTGACTTTCACTCGGGAAAAATTTGCGGAGGAGGCTCCGGCAGAACCGGAACCAGAACCGGAAGACACTCGTGTTTTTGCTTCAGAAGATATCCTCTTCGAAAACCACGAAGCTGGAATCACGCTTGCCGGAACCTTGACTTTGCCTCTGCAAGGCAACAATTTCCCGGCGGTGGTGCTCATCAGTGGAAGCGGACCACAAAATCGCGATGAAGAAATTTTCGGTAAAAAACCTTTCTTGAATCTTTCCGATTTTCTTACTCGAAACGGGATCGCAGTGTTGCGCTTCGATGATCGTGGAGTAGGCAAATCTGAAGGAGATTTCTCTACAGCAACAAGCGCCGACTTTGCAACGGATGTAAATGCAGCTATCGATTATTTGCTTACCCGCGAAAGAATCGATAAAAACAATATTGGGTTGATTGGACATAGCGAAGGAGGAATAATCGCCTCGATGATTACCGCTTCTTCAAATAAAGTTGACTTTTTGGTTTTATTGGCATCGCCGGGTCTCCCCGGAAATGAATTGTTGCTCATGCAAAGCGAAGCCTTGGGCAGAGCTTCAGGAATGAGTGAAGAGCAATTGGAAGCAGCCAAAAAAATAAACCAAAAAACTTATGACATAATCCGTAATTCTCCACAAAATTCGTTGAAATCTGATTTGACCGCACATTTAAAAGAGAATACACCTTGGACAGATGAACAGATTCATGCCAATATCGAATCATTAGCCTCGCCATGGTATGTTGCTTTCGTGAAACACGATCCCAGAATAAATTTGGAAAAAACCAAGGTTCCGGTTTTGGCAATAAACGGGAGTAAAGATTTACAAGTTCCGGCAGAAGCCAACCTCAAGGCCATAGAAACTGCCCTGAAAAAAGGAGGCAACCTCAAAGTAACCACAAAAATATTTCCGGATCTCAACCATTTGTTCCAAAAATCAAAAACGGGTTTACCTTCAGAATATGGACAATTGGGAGTCCCCTTTTCCGACGGAGTCAAAGAATTCATCTCTGATTGGATCTTAAAGCAGACCTGAAAAACACTCCCTCAATCCTGAAGTGGAGAGGAAAAAGAAAACCGAATTCCTCTTGGTGTTCGTTTTAAAAAACCTATTTTAGCCCGAAATAATTTTTAAACCCAAACAAATGAAAAAGACAGTAATGTTAATTGCCTTGTTCGTTGGCTTTATCGGATTTTCTCAGGAAAAGGACGAATATCGGCAGGAAGCTACAAAATTGGTTAAACTTCAAACGGAAGATCAGTTAATGGCTATGCTAAAGCCCATTATGAATTCTATCCCAAAAGAAAGACAAGAGGCATTCCTCGAAGAGGTGAATGCTTCTTTGAACAAACTTTATCCTTCTGTGGCTACCATTTACATGGAATCATTTACGCATTCAGAAATCAATCAAATTCTCGAGTTTTACGAAAGTCCAATCGGAAAGAAAATGCTCGCAAAAATGCCAAGCATGATGAATAGTGTCATGGAAATTGGGCAAGAATGGGCTTCCAAAGAATTGAGACCACTCATGCAGAAATATCAATAAAAAAATAAGGGTGATTAAATTTTTATTTTATCACTAAGCATACAAAAACCGGGAGTAGATACCCGGTTTTTTTTTATGGAATATCCTATCACCATACCCTCAAAAACAACTGAAGACCATTGCCTTTTTATACTTATTTATTTTTTCATCGATTATTCCTCCGGAAAAACAATACTTTCATAAGCGCCTGAGTCCGGTTCGGAAGTTCGTGGATTTCCCAAAATATCTTCAACCACCAATCCCGGGACAGCCAACGCATTTGCCGCAGAATCTTCCCCAATATTCATCTGATTTTTTGAAGAATCCAGAAAATCAGGATTTTCATTAAACACATTCCCCTCAAAAATCACCGGATTGTCAAAATCATAAAGCGGATTTTCCTCAAAATTCCCATTGAAATCCCGAAAACGAATAAGGTTGTTTTTAAAGTGATAATCAAATGCAGCCTCATTTACTTTATCCAAAATCAATTCGATATTTTCATTTCCATAAATTATGCAGTTCGTAAAATTGGCGCTTAAATCGGAAACAAAAATCTCATCAGGAGTTTCCAACTGATTGGAAATCAATACAGAGGGAAATTGTCGAAAACCATTTCGCCAATAATTGGCAAAAGTACAATGCACAAATTCATAGGTGCCTCCAAGGCTTAAATTTAACGAGGACAAACCACTGTTGTTGATTACCAAATTTTCCCCGTAAATATTTCCTGTTAAAGAATATAACCCCACCAAATTCGAATTGTAAATCTGGGTATTTTTTATGGTTAAAGTTGGACTTGAGCCTCCATCATTGGAATCCATTTGAATTCCCACCGTTGCATTTTTTATTGTGGCATGATTGATAATATGGTTAGTGCTTCCGGCGGTAAGCCAAATTCTTCCCCACTGTCCCGGCACATCACTATAATCAGGCTCCAGGCGATCGCCTTCAAAAATCACTTCGTTTTCCAAAAGTTCCGGATCGGTACTTTTTTGTCCGTTTACGTGCAAAGAAGCATTATTTGCCACAATCAACCCACTCCCTTCATGAAAATGGACTCGAGCTCCCGCAGCAATATTCAGCGTTTTCCCCTCCGGGACTGCCGCATATCCATATATTACGTAGGGTTTATCGTTGGTAAAGTTCAACTCGGAATCCTCCAGTAAAAAGCCTTTGATGCAAATTTCGTTTCCTTCTTCATCCATGCCTAAACAAAGTTTCTCTGTAGTTCCATCAGAAAAACGTTCGGGATAAAGAAAAACCGCATCCTGAACAAGGGTGACCAACTCCACTTTTTGCTGATTTACCCCAACGTCGAATTCAATCGCATCTGTATAAAGAAATTGAAGCCCGGTGCTTGTTAAATCTGTAATGGAAGCCGTGGTTTCCACAAAAACAAAAATACTGTCCTTAGCCAGGATATCAATATTTTGGAAAGTTTTCCCCGGAATTCCATCCACATTGAGACGGTAATGTGAATTTTCCCCCTGACCCAAACGGATAGAAGGTATGCTGATGTCCTCATCGCTACGGTTATAAACCTTCAGATTATAGGTGCTGGAACCAATTCCTGAAAAAATGGTATCGAGATAAACCGTGTCTGTGGAAAACTCCAATTTTCCTGAACTCGGAACCGTATCGAAATCTTTCCGGCAAGAACCGAGGAGGATTATCGAAAAAAACACCGCAATACCGTATAAATATCTCATTTGATTATCGATTGGAAGTTAATGTTTGACCATGATGCTAATTTGATATCATTCAAGGGTGGGCGTGCTTTTTAGGTATGAATTTATAACGCATATGTAAATTCTTTATTTTAAAAAAACCTCCTCACTTCTCCACAATTTCAACCTCGAATAATTTATCCCAATTTTTTCCTGTCACAAATAAAGTCTTGGTTTCAGGATTATAGGCAATGCCGTTCAACACATCCAAATATTGATGTGGTGTAACTTTTTCACGCAGCCCTCGAAAATCTATTAACCCCACAATCGCCCCATTGTGCGGATCAATAATGACTACCCCGTCCTTTAAGTAAGTATTGGCATATATTTTTCCCTCCACCCATTCCAACTCATTGAGTTTTGTGATGATTCCTTGATGAGTCACCGGTTGGAAGTAATTAATTTCAGCATGGGTTTCCGGGTCGAGTTTCCAAATTTTTTCGGTGCCGTCACTTTTGAACAAGATTTTTCGATTATTGGTCAAACCCCAGCCTTCCTTACTTTGGTCATATTCAAACTCTTTTATTTTTTCAAAAGAATCTAAATCAAAAACAAAACCTTTTCCACCCTGCCAAGTTAACATATGAATTTGGTTATCAATAATAGTGATGCCTTCTCCGAAATATCTTTTTTCTAAATCCACTCTTTTCAGGATTTTTCCGGTTTGATATTCCACTTTTCTAAGCGAGGATTTCCCATATTGTCCGGTACTTTCATATAAAATTCCTTTATGAAATTCCAATCCCTGCGTGTAAGCTTCGATGTCGTGAGGATAAGTGTTCAAAATTTTATAGGTGTAAAGTATTGGTTTTTTATTATTTAAAAGTTTGATGGAAGTTTGAACCGTAAAACTTTCTCCTTCGGAATATATTTTAGCTTTAATCGGATATTTTCCAAGTTTATAATCATTCAAAACCGATGAGAATTTCTTTTGACCTTTATTTTTTCCCATGCGTTTATCCCTGTAAAAATAAATTACCGAATCGATGGTTATAGCATTGGGATTCCGGATTGAAATAAAAAGGGTGTCGTGAAGCTGATATGTATTTTTGTCAAGTGCTAGATGAAAATCCATTTTTTTCCCACAAGAAACGATGCTGAAGCTTATCAGAAAAATCAATAGAAGAGCCTCCGAAAATCTAAATTTTTTCATGATTTTGAAGATGGTTTTTTTGAAAGTCCAAATTTAGTTAAAACGACTGAATGTACTTGCAGAAAGGATAAATTCCGTACCTTTGCAACAGGCAAGTCCTACACAACCAGCTCCTGCTGAATCCCCCAGGGCGGGAACGCAGCAAGGGTAGGCGGTCGTAGCGGTGTGATGTAGATAGCTTGCCTAAAATCCCCGCGAAAGCGGGGATCTTTTTTTGTGATAATCTCAAATCCTTTGCGGTTTTTATTCCTTCTCTTCCAAATTCAATTTTTCATTTTAAAGATTTACTTTTGTCCTCTAACCAAAAAAATTTCTGGGTTCACAGGAATATTATATGGGAAAAATTGTCCTTATCACCGGTGCGACTTCCGGAATTGGAAATTCAATAGGAAAATACTTATCGGAAAAAGGCTATGTGGTTTACGGCACAGGCAGAAATCCTCAGTTTAAAGAAAAAGATGGAATCCGGTTTGTAGCTATGGATGTTTCCAAAAAAGAAACCATTACTTCTGCCGTGGAGGAAATCCTTCAAAAAGAAGGGAAGATTGATTTTTTAATCAACAATGCAGGAATGGGAATTACCGGACCTCTGGAAGAAACCCCGGATGAACAAATTGCGCGGGTTTTTGAGGTAAATTATTTCGGCGTGATAAAAGTAATTAAGGCGGTGTTGCCCTCCATGCGGAAAAACGGCGGTGGATTTATCATCAATATCACCTCGATTGCCGGATATATGGGATTACCCTATCGAGGAGTTTATTCCGCAACCAAGGGAGCATTGGAACTGACTACCGAAGCCTTTCGCATGGAATTGAAAGACTTTAATATTAAAATGACCAACATTGCTCCAGGTGATTTTGCCACCAATATTGCCGCGGGAAGATATCATGCTCCTTTGTTGGAAGATTCCCCTTACAAAGCACAATACGGAAAAACGCTCGAGCTCATGGATCAGCATGTGGATTCCGGTAAGGATCCGATTCTCATGGCCAAAAAAGTGTATTCCGTGATGCAACAAAAAAATCCTACTATTCATTATAAAGTGGGAGCTTTTATTCAAAAATTCTCAATCGCATTAAAACATATCCTGCCTGATAAACTTTATGAAAAAATGTTATTGAAACATTATAAGCTTTAAACCACGTTGATAGCTCATCGGATAATCGTAAATTTGCCAACTCAAATTCCATTTTTAAAATCTCATATTTAATTACCTCTAACTCCCAACACAATGAAATTTTTTATCGACACTGCAAATCTAGACCAAATCAAAGAAGCTCAGGAACTGGGTGTTTTGGACGGCGTGACTACCAATCCTTCTCTTATGGCAAAAGAAGGAATTACCGGAGCGGAAAATATCCGGGCACATTATAAAAAAATCTGCGATGTGGTGGATGGAGATGTAAGTGCAGAGGTGATTGCTACTGATTTTAAAGAAATTGTGAAAGAAGGCGAAGAGCTCGCTGCCCTACACGATCAAATCGTGGTGAAAGTTCCTATGATAAAGGACGGGGTGAAAGCCTTGAAATATTTTTATGATCACGATATCCGAACCAATTGTACATTGGTTTTTTCTGCCGGACAAGCTTTGCTGGCAGCAAAAGCGGGCGCAACTTATGTTTCTCCATTTATCGGAAGATTGGATGATATTTCCACGGATGGCCTAAACCTAATTGCAGAAATTCGAACAATTTATGATAATTATGGTTTCGAAACCCAAATTTTGGCGGCTTCGGTACGCCACACTATGCATGTAATCGACTGTGCAAAAATTGGTGCAGATGTGATGACCGGCCCGCTTTCTTCAATTTTGGGATTGTTGAACCATCCATTAACTGATATCGGTTTGGAAAAGTTTTTAGCGGATTACCGAAAGGGAAATTGAAAAGACTTGAAGTCTCAAGTCCGTCCGACGAAGTGAAAAGAAGAATAATTTATTCCGCCGGCTTCAAACTTGGGGCTTCGGAATCTTATTCCGTATTCTTTAATTGTATCTATTTTAGAGGCAACACAAATTTTCCCAACTTAAAACAAACTCACATCTTCAAATAAAGCTCTTTGAGCACCTCCCGGTTGATTTCTGTGCGCCAATCTTTGCCTAACGCATTTTCCCACAACGGATCCAGACTCAAAGCGATGTCCACCATGATGTCGAGTTCTTTATCCGAAAGATTTACACACAAATTTTTGGGCAAGCTGATGCCATGCACTCGTTTCATTTCTTTAAACATGGCTACACCTTCAGGATAATATTTTTTGAGTTGATCGAAAACGATGCAGTTGCCAATACCGTGTTTGATTCCCAACAAGTAGGACATTCCATAACTCATGGCATGAGCAATTCCCACCTGAGAATAAGCGATACTCATTCCGCCATGCCACGAAGCCATCATCAGTTTCGCACGGGATTCTTCTTTGGAAAGTCTATTTTCTAAAAATATTTCTTTACACAGTTCGAAAGCTTTTTCGCCATAACTCTGACTGAAAGCATTTAAATAAGTGCCGGACAAGGATTCCACGCAATGGATAAAGCAATCCATTCCTGTGAAAAACCATTGGTCATGCGGAACCTCTTTCGTCAATTCCGGGTCTAAAACCACTTGGTCAAAAGGAGTATAATCAGAATTGATACCGAGTTTTTTGTCAGGACCGGTCAATACCGTGGTTCGGGAAACTTCAGCACCTGTACCAGAAATTGTCGGTATGCCCACATGATACACCGATGGGTTTTTCACCAAATCCCAACCTTGATAATCCGCGGCTTTTCCGGGATTTTTCAATAAAATAGCTACAGCTTTTGCCAAATCCAACAAAGTTCCGCCACCAATTCCGATTATTCCGCTGGGCATCAACCGAAAATTCTCCTTGATTTCTTCGACCAATTTATCCACCTGAATAGTTTTTGGCTCATATTCCGCTGAGACAAAAATTATTTTGTCGTGATCTTTTAGTTTAATCCGTTTCAAAAACCACTCATTTTTCTCAAATACATCATCCACTAAATAAATAAAGGGAGCGCCGATGTTTCGTTTCTCTTCAATGATTTCCGGTAACTGATCAAAACACCCTTCGCCAAAAATCACTTTTGGAACCATCGGGAAGTTTTTAAACCGCGGTTCAACAAGCTTTTCGGATTTAGTTTCCGATAGTTGACTTTCTTTATTTAATAATGTTTTGGCTTCCTCCAAATCCTCGGGCGTGTCAATTTCCACCCCGCGAGTGTAGGTTTCCACCATTTTTATGTTTTTGCCATATTCCAAATATCGCAGGCACTCAATCTTTTCTGTTTCTTCCAAGATTCTCATCGGAAGTCGATAGAAATCCATCAAAGCTGCCTTTCGAAAAGCGTAAATTCCTTTGTGTTTAAAATATTTTGCTTGGCTGTTTTTTTCCCGGGGATAAGGAATCGGAGAACGGGAAAAATAAAGTGCAAAATCATTTTCATTCACAATAACCTTCACCGTATTGGGATCCGTGATTTCTGTGGGATTGGATATTGGAGTCATCAAAGAAGCTAAATCAATTTTTTCGGCATCTTTTCCCTTAAAAACTTCCAATACTTTTTTCAAACTTTCTCCGGTGGTAAAAGGTTCATCGCCCTGAACATTCACCACGATATCCACATCCATATTTTCTACAGCTTCAGCAATCCTGTCGCTTCCGCATTCGTGTTCCTTCCGGCTTTTTATGGCCTTCCCACCGTGTTTTGTTATCTCCTCAAAAATAATATCGCTGTCTGTAACCACATAAACTTCCTGAAAAAGACCTGTGGAAAGTGTGGCTTCATAGGTACGGCGAATGACCGTTTTGCCATTTAGGTCTTGCATCAATTTCCCGGGAAATCGCGTGGCTGCGTATCTCGCGGGAATCATGGCGATTGTTTTTAGATTGCTCAAAGGAATGCTTTTTTGATTTTACAAAGCTACAAATTAACCTGAATTGATTTAAAATTCTCTATGGAAAGCCCGGTCGTAAACAAAATAGAAAAATATCGAGAAACTCATTTAAAAATTTCATCTCTAAAACCGATCAAATACAATTTTTTTTTCGCTCGCGTGCAAGCCGTGTACAACCATCTCAAATAATCGCGATCCATTCCATTGGGAAGATAAGGTTGCTCCACAAAAACAGTGTCCCATTGTCCTCCCTGAGATTTATGGCAAGTAATGGCATACCCGAATTTCACTTGCAAAGCATTGAAATAGCGGTTGTTTTTCACCTTTAAAAATTTTTTATAATTGGAGGTTTCATTTTCGTAATCTTTCATCACCTCCCTATAAAGCCTGTCGGAGTCTTCATAAGTTAAAGAAGGGCCGTCCACTTGCAATACATCCAACATCACCACCGTTTCGAAAGCCGGCATCTTCGGATAATCCACCATGCGCAATTTTACTTCCGCAAAACGAAACCCGTAGAGGTCCTTGAAAGACAATATTTCCAAAATCTCAACAATATCTCCATTGGCTACAAATCCGGCTTCGCTACTAGGTTTTAGCCAAAAATAATTGTTTTTGACCACCATAAGAAAATCACCGGGTTCGAGTTCGCTTTCGCGGAAAAGAATACGATTCCGAATTTGCTGATTATATAAATTTGCTCTTTTATTGGAGCGGGTAATAAAAGCCGTTTCTTCATGTCCACCATTTCCATAAGCTTCGTTAATCGCGTCCATTATTTCATATCCATCTTGCAATCTAACCACATCCGAATTCGGGGAAACTTCAAATTTAAAGGTGTCATAAAAGCCCGCATTCAATTCCTTTCTTATTAATGTTGCATTGTGCAGAATATCGCTTTCTTCCTGTTGGCGCACCACTTCGTCGAGTTCGATTCCATCCACGCGAACATTAAACTTCAACTCCAGTTTTTCCTGTTCCAGCGCCGGGCTGAGTTCTGAGCCAACCGGAGGAAGCTGGGCGGTATCGCCTATCAATATTAAACTGCAGTTTTTTCCGGCATAAACATATTCCATCAAATCCTCGAGCAATGATCCTCCGTTATCGAGGTTAAAACTTTTTGAGTTATTCGGCAAATCGGGAATCATCGAAGCTTCATCCACGATAAAAACCGTATCCTTATGTTTGTTTTTTTGTAAGACAAACTGAATATTCCCGCCTCGATTTTTTTTAGGATAATATATTTTTCGATGAATAGTATGCGCCAGGAGCCCCGAATAATTAGTGATGACTTTTGCCGCTCTTCCCGTAGGAGCCGCCAGCACCACAGCCTTCTTTATTCGTGGGAGATTTTTCACCAAAGCTCCGATGATGGTGGTTTTCCCTGTGCCGGCATATCCTTTCAAAAGAAATAAGCTTTTTTGACTTTCCCCGGTTATAAAAAGAGCCAGTTTTTCTAAAGCCACTTCTTGTTTAAGCGTTGGCGGATGTCCAAGACTTTCTTTGAGGTGCTTAAAAAAAAGGGAAGACTTCATTTTTTGGAATATAATTTGAAAGAAATAACCTTCCTAACTCCAATTTTCTGCTTTGGAAGACTAAGGTTGGAAAGGCAAAT
>CAYPGZ010000068.1:0-5119 GCA_964410335.1 uncultured Flavobacteriaceae bacterium
ATTCTATCTTATCCAATTCCGCTTTCAAAGGGGTGACCACCGTTTCTGTGAAATGCGGGATTAATTCTTCGGGTAAAGGCTTTGAATCGGGCAAATCCTGGCGGTAGGGATCCACTTGCCGACCGTTCACCCAGAATCGGTAACACACATGAGGACCGGTGGCCAAGCCGGTGCTGCCCACATATCCGATAATGTCGCCTTGTTTCACGTATTCGCCTTTGCTTACCGCGCGCCGCGACATATGGAGATATTGCGTGGTATAGGTGGAGTTATGTCTGATTTTTACGTATTTTCCATTCCCACTCGTGTAGCTCGAAGCAATAACCGTCCCGTCGGCGGTGCTCCATATCGGAGTGCCATGCGGGGCGGCATAATCGGTGCCCAAATGCGATCGGTAGGTTTTCAGCACGGGATGGAAACGCCGTTTTTGGTAGCGGGAGGAGATGCGGGTAAAATCCAAGGGGGCTTTCAGAAAAAAGCTTTCCAAGGCCTCCCCTTTTTCGTTGTAGTAATCCGAACGCCTTTCTATGCTGTCGCCCTCATAACGGAAGGCATAAAAAGTTTCACCTTTATGCTCAAACATAGCCGCTTCAATATTTTCAATACCTGCATAGATACTGTCATTGATATATTTTACGTCATAAATCAGTTTAAAACGATCTCCTTTTTGAAGCCGGAAAAAGTCGATTTTCCACTGGTATATTTTTGCCAATTTATAGCTGAGCATCGCATCGTTTACGGCTTCGGATAAAGAGGAATTGATAATTCCCGAAACTGTATTTCTGCGAATAGTAACGGGTTTTTGAGCTTTGTAAGCCACATTTTTATCTATGGAAATCACCGTGTAATCCGTACGTGTATTTTCATAAACAAAAGCCTTCACCTGATCGAGGGAGTCCTTGGGTTTTAAAATAGCATAAGGTTTTCCGGCAATCAGTTCCCGGGGATCAAAAGTTTCCATGATGCCTTGGGTGATTTCATAAACTTTTCCCGGACCGATCCCGTATCCTGCCATGATGGCACCAAAGCTTTCGCCCGGTTCAATCGTATCGCGGATAAGGGTGTATTCATCCATCAAAAAACCGTATTGGCGCACTTTTGGTTTCTCTTCTGCATCACTCGGCGCAGAAATCTCCTTTTGGGGTTCGTTCTGACAGGATGCAAACCCAACTATCAATGCGAATAATAAAACTGCTTTTTTCAAGCCTCGGGGTGTATTTTAAAAAAAATTAGTTTTCAGGATGTTGCGAAAATAATATGTTTCCGTGAAAATGTCAATATCAAAAAAACAATTATTTTTTAATTCATGATGATTTCGAAGGGGTGTTTTAATCCTTTAAAACTTATTAAATCTGCCTCGAGGGAACCTACAGCCAATTTTGCTTTAACCTTGATTGGCGCTTTGTTTTTATCGGCCGTCACCCAAAATGTGAGGCTTTCTTTTTCTTTAAAAACCCTCCCGGATTGCACATAAGGACGGAATTTGAGGCTTTTTACTTTTCCAAATTGGGTACTTAGGATTTCCTCGCCGAGATATTTGGAACGAAAGCGATAGTTTTCATCATCAAAAAACATATTCACCTCGATCTCATCTCCCGGTTTAAGGGTGGTATCGTTTATTTTATTTCGGAGAAAATAAAATACGGAGAGCATGTCTTGCACTTCGTTTTTTATTTTAAAGGTATTCGTGGTTTTTTTAAGATAATCGGTCACCACTGCCATATTCGTTTGATGATCAAAATCAATGCGCCTATTTTTTTTATATCCTCCTTCATTAATATCACGGAAAAACCGCATGGGAAGTCCCGTTTTTGGATCGATATATGTGCGATAGGTGTCGTCCACCTTAAAAAACAAATCCAACAAACCTGTTGATTCGCCGTGACCTTTAATGTGATAAACCTGTTTTCCTCGCAACTCGGCCTCTTCCACTTCCAAGGTTGCAAAACTCGCATTGAACCATCCGTAATGAATGCGAAATTTAAACCATTCGCCGGCTTGATATGCGGGAGTCTGGGCCGAAACTTCTGCAAGTGCCAAAAATGCCAGAATGAAGAATATTTTTCTCATGCTGTACAAAATACAATTTCCGTTCCAAATATAACGGAGTCCTTTAAAATATCGGGAGATTGCACCCGAAAAAATAAAAAAATAGATCTTTTGGAAAACAAAAAACCCTCGCCCAAAATTGGGAAAGGGTTTTCTGCTTATTAACCAACTAAAACTTAAATTATGAAAAAAACTTGTTTAGCTTCTACGCTCTTGGTAACCACCCCAAAAACGCGTGGCAAAAATAACTCTATTTTATAAATATCACAACTGATGCGCGATATTTCTTCATAATATTTAATTATTGTTGATATATAAATCCTATCTTAAGGAATCTTGCAACAGCCCAGTGGTGGTGGGGGTTTGCTGCAAGTTTAAAAAAACACGAATTATTGAAGTGTTCCTCTCAATTCTTGTTCGCGTTCAATGGCTTCAAAAAGCGCTTTGAAATTTCCTTTTCCAAAGGATTGTGCTCCTTTTCGTTGAATGATTTCAAAGAACATTGTTGGCCTATCCAAAACGGGTTTGGTGAAAATCTGTAACAAATATCCTTCGTCGTCTCGATCGATTAGGATATTCAAATCCTGCAGGGGTTGCAGGTCTTCATCGATTTCGCCCACGCGGTCTAAAACGGTTTCATAATAGGTGGCAGGAACTTTCAAAAACTCCACTCCACGGTCTTGTAATTGGGAAACCGTTTCGATGATATTATCGGTAGCTACGGCAATATGCTGAACTCCGGCTCCATGATAAAAATCAATATATTCTTCAATTTGAGATTTTTTCTTGCCTTCTGCCGGTTCATTAATCGGGAATTTAATACGGCCGTTTCCATTACTCATCACCTTACTCATCAAAGCGGTGTATTCGGTGGAAATATCTTTATCATCAAAGGAAATTAATTGGGCAAAGCCCATAACTTTTGCATAGAATTCACACCATTTGTTCATTTCGTTCCATCCTACGTTGCCCACCATGTGATCGATGTATTTCAATCCCACCGAACCTTGTTTGTTTTTGCGTTCTATGGCGCGATAACCGGGCAAAAACGGCCCCTTGTATTCTTTTCGCTCTACAAAAATATGCACGGTTTCCCCATAGGTATGAATACCGGACATTACTACTTTTCCATTTTCATCTTCTTTCTCAAAAGGTTCCAAATAGGATTCTGCGCCTCTTTTTGTAGTTTCCTCATAACTTTTTCTGGCATCATCCACCCATAGGGCGATTACTTTCACTCCATCGCCGTGTTTATCGATATGGCGGTTTATTTCTCCTCCCGGAGCAAGTGGACTGGTTAAAACCAAACGGATTTTTCCTTGTTGTAACACATAAGAAACACTGTCCTTTTTTCCGGTTTCCAACCCCGCATAAGCAATCGGCTCAAAACCCCAGGCATGTTCATAATAATAGGCTGCTTGTTTGGCATTACCTACATAAAGTTCGACAAAATCGGTACCTAAAATCGGCAGAAAATCTTCTGCTTCCGGATTTACTATTTCCAGTTCTTGTGATGTGCTGTCTTTCATAACTTTTCCCTGCAATGCAGAAATTTTATTGATTAAACTTACTTTTTTATTCTTTATAAAATATAAACATAGGCTTGCTGACGAATGTCCGCAAACATAAATAACCTTCGTGGGATTCCCTCTACCACATGGCGCGGCTTTTTGCTGCTATTTCTTTTTTGTTTCTCATTATTCCAACCAAGAGGTATGATAGGAATCATCGGCAATTCCTAGGCCTTCTTCTGTTATTTGCAAAGGTTTGAAAGTATCTACCATCACGGCGAGTTCCTCGGTTTCCGTTTGTCCGATACTGCGTTCAACAGCGCCGGGATGCGGTCCGTGTGGAATTCCGGCCGGATGAAGGGAAATATGTCCTGCCTCGATATCGTTGCGGCTCATAAAATCTCCATCTACATAATATAACACTTCATCGCTGTCAATATTGCTATGACTGTACGGGGCGGGAATGCTTTCAGGGTGATAGTCATATTTTCTGGGACAGAATGAGCATACCACAAAAGCATCGGTTTCAAAAGTTTGATGCACCGGTGGCGGCTGATGTATCCTTCCGGTGATGGGCTCAAAATCGTGAATCGAAAAGGCATAAGGATAGTTGAAGCCGTCATAACCCACTACATCAAAGGGATGTGAGGCATAAACCATTTCAAAAATCTTCCCTTGTTTTTTTATTTTTATCAGGAAATCCCCAAACTCATCATTGGTTTCCAATTCATAAGGCTGTCGTAAATCCCGCTCGCAATAGGGAGAATGTTCGAGCAACTGACCAAATTCGTTTCTATATCGTTTGGGAGTATAAATGGGGCGATGTGATTCGATAATAAATAATCGATTATCCTCGGTGTCAAAATCGATTTTATAAATTGTTCCGCGAGGAATCATTAAATAATCGCCATATTTAAAATCTAAGTTGCCCAGATGAGTGCGCAGCTTTCCGGTTCCTTTATGAATAAAAAGAAGCTCATCGGAATCGGCGTTTTTATAAAAATAATCTTTTGTGGATTCTTGTGGTGCTGCCAGGATTATTCCTACATCCGCATTCATGAGAATGGTTTTTCGGCTTTCGAGATAATCTTTTTGAGGTGGAATTTGAAATCCGTGAAACCGATATGATTTCAGGTTTTCCTTGACGGGCACTTTTGGGGTAACCTCATAGCTCCTCTTGATTTCCTTCACTTGCGTGGGACGGTGCTCATGATAGAGGTTGGAGGACATTCCATCAAAACCGATGGTCCCGAAAAGTTGCTCATAATATAAACTACCGTCAGGCTTTTTGAAAACCGTGTGACGTTTGTGGGGAATTTTGCCGAGTTTGTGGTAAAAAGGCATGGCTTATCAATTTCCACAAATTTCGGCAATTTTAGTGGAAAAACCATCCTAAAAGGAAAAAAAAGAAGAGGGAGAAAAAGAGAAAGCGGGAAGGATTAATCGCATCCACAATTTGCACCACTACTGCCACATGCTTTTTTCTTTTTTCCTTTCCAGAAAAATTTCTTAATCAGAAAGCCTACTGCAAACAAAAAGGCTGCAAAAACTAAAATTTC
>CAYPGZ010000068.1:5219-9960 GCA_964410335.1 uncultured Flavobacteriaceae bacterium
CCTCCCAAAACGGGGTTTTTCTCGGCCGCCATCCGCTGCTGAATCGTTGCTTCATCCTCGCTTCCTACACTGTAAATCGTTGCCAGTGTCCCTACAAAAACCTCGCGAGCGGCAAACGAACTGATTAAGGCTATTCCAATTTTCCAATCGTATCCTAAGGGAGCCACAATCGGTTCGATGGCTCTTCCGGCAATACCAATATACGAATTTTCCAGTTTAAAAGAAGCTATTTCGGTGTTTAACTCTTCCTGTGAAAATTCTGAAGCCGGAGTATTTTCCATATAATTTTCCGTGACTATGGCTTCGGCGTTTTTAAAATCTCCGGGGCCATAGCTGGCCAAAACCCAAAGGATGATGGAAATCGCCAGGATGATCTTTCCCGCGCCCACCACAAAGGATTTCGTTTTTTCTACAATATTAATTCCTACACTTTTCAGCAAAGGAACTTTGTAATCGGGCATCTCAATAACAAAGAAACTTTTTGTTTTGATTTTTAATATTTTATTCAAAATCCAAGCCGAAAAAACCGACATGGCAAAGCCCAAGACATACAAGCCCATTAAGGTTAATGCTTGCAAACTGAAAACTCCCAATACGTAATTCTCAGGAATCACCAAGGCGATGATGATTAAATACACCGGCAGCCTTGCGGAACAGGTGGTAAAGGGGATAACCAAAATAGTGATGAGGCGTTCTTTCCAATCTTCGATATTTCGGGTGGCCATGATTGCCGGAATGGCACAAGCTGTTCCTGAAATCAAGGGCACAACACTTTTTCCGCTGAGACCAAATCTCCGCATCACGCGATCCATCAAAAAAACCACGCGACTCATATAGCCACTTTCCTCCAAAATGGATATAAATAGAAAAAGAAAAGCAATTTGAGGAATAAAAATCACCACTCCCGCGATTCCCGGAATTACTCCTTCCGCAATCAAACTGGTAAAAGCCCCTTCCGGCAATACGTTTTCTACCCATTGGCTCAAAGAAGCAAAAGAACGGTCGATCAAATCCATCGGATAAGCCGACCAATTGTAGATTGCCTGAAAAATAAGCAACATGATGGCAAAAAAGATGACGTATCCCCACACGCGATGCGTCAACACGCGATCCAAACGGGAACGCAAGTCTGTGGCCGCATCTGCATCTACCTTCAAGGCTTCTTTCAGCAAATTGTTGATAAACTGATACCGATGAATGGTTTCTTTTTGTTGTAATCGTTTCAACTCGCTTTTCCCTTTGATAGGAAAGCCTTGTTCGCTCTGAGTTTTCTGTCGATCCAATTTCCCGAAATTTACATCGTGGGTAATGACAAGCCACAGTTTGTAAAGCTGTTGATCCGGAAATTTTTCTCGCAGACTGTCAAAATAGTCCGGATCGATAGAGGAAGCGTTCAGGCAAGGTTGCAGGGGAAGCTGCCCGTGATTGATGATTAGTTCTTTTAACTGATCGATTCCGGTTTTTTTGCGGGCACTGATTAAAGCCACTTTGGTGTGGAGTTTTTTCTCCAAAAGCTCCACATCCAGTGAAATCCCTTTTTTCTCCATCCGATCGACCATATTTATGGCGAGAATCGTGGGGATTCCCAAATCTTTTACTTGAGTAAAAAGCAAGAGGTTTCGCTTGAGATTTTCCACATCACTCACCACTACGGCCACATCGGGATAATCCTTATCGTTTTTGTTGAGAAGAAGCTCGATTACAAGGTTTTCATCCAGAGAAGATGCATTGAGGCTATAGGTTCCGGGAAGGTCAAGAATATGCGCCTTCAAACCACGGGGCAATTTGCAAACCCCTTCTTTTTTTTCTACGGTTATTCCCGGATAATTACCCGTTTTTTGATTTAAGCCCGTAAGCTGGTTAAACACCGAGGTCTTTCCGGTGTTTGGATTTCCAATAAGAGCAACATTTATTTGTTTTGACATCAGGGAAAGGCTTCGATTTCAATCTCTTCCGCAGTTTCTTTTCGCACAGCTAAATAACTGCCGTTCACATTCAAATACATCGGATCTCGAAAAGGAGCCACGTGGAGTAATTGCACTTCATTTCCGGGCAAACATCCCATTTCCAATAATTTTAAGGGAATTTTTTCAATAGAAAAATCCTTTATAATTCCCCGTTGTCCGAGTTTGAGTTGAGAAATGCGCACTTTTATTTAGATTGAATTTAAACAGCGCAAATGTAAGTTAATTTTTTGTTATGAGAAATGGGTTTGGTCGCAAATAAAGGGAACCTTGATTTTATAATTTCAAATATTTCAACAGCTCAAGTTTCCTTATATAGAGAAGAATCATCTGATGTCAGCCGGTTTTCAAGGAGATTTCGTGAAGCTCAATCGGTTTTAAAACTTGTTTTTGTTCAATCCCCCAATACTTTTTTCACCCTATTCGATCCGATGTACGAGGCTCCTACTCCCAACAACATTATGGTTCCAAAGACAATCAAAAAATTCAGTCCCGTCAAAGCAATCGGATACGGCATGTTGGGTGTAATCATCACCAGCTCAAATTTAAGTTGTAATAGGACGATTATCGCTCCGACCAACGTGCCCAAACTCCCTCCCAAAAACGTCATCAAGACTCCTTGCAAAAAGAATATTCTTTTGATTTGTCTCAAGCTTGCTCCCATATTAAAAAGAGTTTTGACGTTTTCGCGTTTATCCAAAATCACCATAATTATTGAGCCTATCATGTTAAATAAAGCAATGATTAACACCAAAGTACAAATCAAATACACTGCAAGGTTTTCAGTGTTCAGCATTTTATAGAGACTTTCATTTTGCTGAATTCGGTTTTTGATAATGACTTCCTCTTCCAAAATCTCGTGGATTTGTTTACGGACTTTACTTTCATCGGCTCCGGATGACAGTTTGATATCTAAAAAAGAGATATTTGGAGCTTCTATTTTCAGTAGATCACGGGCAAAATCAATATGAGAAATCACATATTTTCCATCCATTTCCTCATTGATGCTATAAATTCCCGAAACGAACGCATTTGCACGATAAAAGGCCCCGGTCAGACTAGAAATCTGTCCTTTTCCCGGTTTGGGAACCATAATTTGCAAGGGGCTGGAATAATCACTTACTCCAAGAGAAAGCCGATCGGAAACATCAAAACCGATAACCACTTGGCTTTCCAAATCGGTTAACCAGGAACCCAGAATGATTGCCGAATCGGTTCTTACTACCTCAATGTGGTTTTTGGCCACCCCTTTGAGGTATGCCGGCATATTTTTGGACTTGAAACTCAGCAAAACCCGCTCTTCAATCACTTCGGAAAAAGCAGCAATCCCTCCGATTTGAGAAAGTTTCTCTTTTTCTTCAGAAGAAAACTGGAAGATTTTTCCACTCGCAGGCGATACTTTTAAATCGGGATCATAGGCATTGGAAAAAGACAAGCCAAATTCTTTTAATCCCGAGAAACCGGCCATCACGATAAACAAGGCCAACGCTCCCACAAAAACTGCCACACAGGAAATGAAGGAGATGATATTAACTACGTTCCGGCTGCTTTTAGAGAAGAGATAACGCCTGGCGATATACAGGGAAAATTTCATTTAAGCGCGGATTATATGGTTTTATGGAGTCGCAAAAGTTTCAGGATTTTCTTCTCTTAGCGAGCAAATCCGCATCCAAAATTGGATTTTCTCCTCCTTTAACAGCCTCTTCTATTTTTTCGATATATTCCAGGGAATCATCCAAATAAAATTCCAAGTCGGGCATTTTGCGCAATTGATTTTTCACCCGCAATGCCAGTTGATGTTTTATCTGGGATTTATTTTCCTGTAATTCCACCATCATTTCAGGTGCTTTTTTGGGAGGAAAAATACTCACATAGGCTTTGGCCTGCGATAAATCCGTCGTAACTTTCACTTTAGACACCGAGACCAGTAATCCCGTGTTGCCTGAATTTTTCAACATCTGGCGCATCACATCCGCCAAATCGCGCTGTAAAAGCCCGCCAATTTTTTTTTGTCTGTTGGTTTCCATGCTGCAAAATTACTATTTTTAAAAGTATGTTATTTTTGTGGCTACAGATTGATGGAATTCTAACCTAATAACGATGAAGAAGATAGAACATATCGGCATTGCCGTAAAAGACCTCGACGCGGCCAACCAAGTCTATGAAGCTTTGTTGGGCAAAAAAGCCTACAAAAAGGAAGATGTGGAAAGCGAAGGGGTGGCAACTTCTTTTTTTCGGTGCGGGGAAAGCAAAATCGAGTTGCTCGGTGCCACCAACCCAGACAGTCCCATCGCAAAATTCATTGAAAAACGCGGCGAGGGAATCCACCATATTGCCTTTGCTGTTGACAATATCGAAAAGGAGATTGACCGGTTGAAATCAAAAGGTTTTGTGCTTTTGAACCCACAACCCAAAGAGGGAGCCGATAACAAACTGATTGCTTTTTTGCACCCGAAGTCGAGCAATGGAGTCTTGGTGGAGTTGTGTCAAGAGCGGTAGTTTTCCGTAAAGGCTACACAGCGAATTTCCTAAATTTATATCAGCGGGATAAATAGTATTCCGATTTGCGGTTTGGGTTTTTGCATAGAGTATATTTTGGGATGATGCGCAAATAAAAAAAAGCTGCTTTCAGAAAAAAGAAAACAGCTTTAAAATAACCGGTGACCTCATTTAGGTTTCCCGAAATTCATCGGGATAAACTTCTTCCCTCCCGCTCCAAACATCAGGAGTGGTTTTTTTAAGAGGTTGGTGGTCCCACCTGGGCTCGAACCAGGGAC
>CAYPGZ010000069.1:0-8447 GCA_964410335.1 uncultured Flavobacteriaceae bacterium
GAATTTTTTTTAAACTCAAAGAAAAACGCCTTGTCCGGGAGATGGACAAGGCGTTTTTTTATAGCCTATTATTTTGACTTTTAAGCCGATTTACGTTTCTTTTCTTCAGCGAGTGCTGCTTTTCTCTCTTTCTTTTCGAAGCGTTTCATCGTATCGTATGTCAACCCGGAAGCGATAAAAATCGTAGAGTAAACCCCCACGAGCACTCCGATTGTCAAGGCAAACATAAATCCACGGATACTTTCTCCACCGAAAATAAAAATTGCCAGCAATACCAATAAGGTTGAAATTGCCGTGTTAACAGTACGGCTAATGGTTGAACTCAATGCGTGGTTAACCGTTTGTTCCATTGTCCACTGGGGATGACCTTCCCGGAAGTATTCCCGAAGTCGGTCATAGATAATCACGGTGTCGTTCAGCGAATATCCGATGACCGTCAAGATGGCGGCGATAAAAGCCTGATCGATCTCCATGCTGAAAGGCATTATTTTCCAGGTTAGTGAAAAAACAGCAATTATAAACAACGCATCATGGAATACGGCGGTAACCGCACCTAAACTGTACTGCCATTTTTTGAAACGCATCAATAAATAGAGGAATACCACTACCAGCGAACCCAAAACCGCCCAAACAGAAGCTTGCTTGATATCATCGGCAATGGTAGGACCAACTTTGATAGTTTGCAAAAGCCCTATTCTTTGTTCTCCTTCCCCGCCCACTTTAAATTCTTCATACGTCAAACTTGCAGGCAAATATTCATTTAAAGATTCATAGAGTTTTTGCTGGATTTCTTCCTCCACCTGATCTCCGGAATCGTCTATTCTGTATTTTGTGGTAATCTTCAGTTGATTTTTTTGACCATAGGTTTTAGCTGAAATGCTTCCAAAATCCTCGGCCAAATGTTCTTCGATATCTGTGGCAACCACATCTTTATCAAAACGCACGGTATAACTTCTTCCTCCTACAAAATCCACTCCGGGGTTAAGCCCCAAAGTAAACAGTGAAATAAGACCAATGACCATAAAAATTCCGGAAGCCCAATAAAATCTTTTTCTCACTTTTATAAAATCAAAGTGGAAATTTGCGAACCAGTTCTTGGTGATTTTTGTGGCAAAGTGAAGCGGTTTTCCATTATAGGTATAGGAAGTTGAAAAAAGACGCGTCACAAAAATCGCCGTGAACACCGAAGTGAACAAACCTATTAATAAGGTAGTTGCAAAACCTTTGATAGGCCCCGTTCCCAACATGAGTAGAATCAATCCTACCAAGGCTGTGGTAATGTTTGCATCAATAATTGAAGGCAAGGCGCCTTTATACCCCTCTTCCATGGCATCCCGTTGGCTTTTGCCTTTTCGCAGTTCTTCGCGGATGCGTTCAAATATAATTACGTTGGCATCCACCGCCATACCGATAGTCAACACAATACCCGCAATCCCCGGCAGGGTAAGCACCGCACCGAGTCCCGCCAAGATTCCAAAGATAAATAAGAGGTTGACGATGAGGGCAATATTGGCAAACATTCCCGCTTTTCCATAATAGAAAAACATAAATGCGAGCACTAGGAAAAAAGCCAGAATAAAAGAAATTGTTCCTGCATCGATTGCTTCTTGACCCAAGGAGGGCCCTACAATCGCACTTTGAATAATATCTGCACGTGCGGGAAGTCGACCGGCATTCAAGATATTGGCCAAATCCTTTCCTTCCTCTATAGAGAATTGCCCCGTGATTTCACTTCGTCCTCCCGTAATTGCGCCGCGAGACACTCCGGGAGCAGAATACACGATATTATCTAACACAATGGCGATAAATCCATTTTCCTCATAGGCTTTTTGAGTCATGCCTTCCCAGATTCGTGCGCCTTTTCCATTCATCTGCATGGTAACTGCAACGCGCCCCATCTGGTCGAATTCCTGAGCAGCATCCACAATCACATTTCCATTCAAAGGAGGTTCCATTCCCCGGTTTCCTTTCAAGGCATATAAATCAATTGTTTCCACGTTGAAATTGTTGTCGGGCTGAACCGGTTTTCCCCAAACAAATTTTGCGTACTTCATGTTCGCCGGCAACAAAGAACGAACCTGTGGAATGCTCAAATAATTGTTTACCGTGGCAGTGTCTTTCGTAGAAAAAGTGGCAAGAATCGGTCCGCCCCCTCCACCGGAAAGCATCAAATCAAACAAGGGATTTTCGGGAACATCCAAGGTATCATCCACCTCGGTTAACAAAGCCTCCATATCGGTGTCATCGATATTTGTGGTGTCCACTTGGGCCGTATCTGCCGGAGTTTGTGCTTGGTTTTCCTTTTGAGCTTCTTCCTTATTTTTAATTTCTTTTAATACGGAATTGGCCTGCACGAGGAAATTTTGCATTTCCGAAGAAGTATATACATGCCAGAATTCTAATTGAGCCGTGCTTTGAAGCAGGTTTTTGATCCGTTCGATATCTTTAGCTCCGGGCAACTCCACCATGATTCGGCCGGAGCTTCCCAAACGTTGAATGTTGGGTTGCACCACTCCAAACTTATCGATACGCGTTCTCAGAATTTCGAAAGCAGAAAGTATGGCTTCATCAATTTTTCTGCGGATAATAGGCTTGACCTCATTATTGGTCATTTGGTTATTGATCTCATCGCTGAGTGCGCGAGTACCAAAAATATCGGTTGCGGCGAGACTTTCTCCTGTTTCGTCAAAAGCCTGAAAAAATAAATCCACATAGTCTTCCTGACTATCTTTTTGTCGTTCGTTGGCCTCGGACAATGCTTTATTGAAGGCTGGATTTTGGCTGTCGTTGGAAAGATTACGAAGGATATCTTCCACAGAAACCTGCAAAGTCACGTTGATACCTCCTTTAAGGTCCAAGCCTTTGTTGAGTTCACGTTCTTTGGCGCTGTTGTAAGTAATTCCGAGGAATCCTTTGACTTCGCCAATCGAGTCTAAGTAGTGGTCCTCGAGTTCTTCTCTTTTTTTCGCATAATTTTCTTCACCTTCCTGTACGAGTTGGTTGGCATATACTTCGGCGTCGGTTTCAATATCCGCAGCAATAAAAGTAAACATAAGTTGGTATATGCACACCAACCCAAAAACGATGGTAAAAACCTTGATTAACCCCTTGTTTTGCATTCTCGTTTGATTGATTAATTAAATTTTGTGCCCGTTTAAAATAAAATCCAAGCAAGTCCTTTTAAAAAAACGGACAAATATAGGGTTTCGGAAAAGAACTGGCAATATCATCCGGGGGAATTCTGAAACAACTTCAAAATTCCGAGATTTTTAAAAGCTAATGCTTTTTTTATGAAAGCTAAATTTATTCCACACACGAAGCAGGTACATTCTTCACTTTGCGTTTGGGAGGAGAGACGCTGGTAATGTCCACAAGATTTGGATCTTCTTTTGAACGACGCACCCTAACCATTTCTCCTGCTTCTATGATTTCCCCATTTAAGTTGCGTTGAAACTCTTTGAGCTTTCGCTTCCTAAAGAGCATTTTGCGACTAAACATTTTTTAATTGTTGGTTGATTGTTTTTCTTTTTTGCTTCGATTCTTTTTTCAAAAAAACCATAAAAAAAGGGGGGAAATGTTCGTTTTTCGGGAAGTTTCTGGGGGAAAATTTACTTCCAAACAGGGGGAATATTTATAAACGAACAAAGGGAATGATTTTCTCAATATTTGTTCTGAACCAAAAGCCCAACAAATTTAAAAATTATTTTTACAATTTCGTTATTTCAATCGCTTTGTTATTTTTTTTAAATAAAATTCATTTATTTATCGCTATAACCCGTTGAAATATAGCAAAAAAGCTCATAAAAATTATGAGCCTTCCTTGAAATGTAATTTAGATGGGGTGTGTTTTTACTGTTTTACGGTACAGCCAATTGCTTTCGTTTCTTTAACGGCCACTTCCCTACCTTCAAGCAAATCGTTCACTGCATTGGCTGCAAAGCGCTCTTTCACTTTTTCGGCATTGCGAACATTGTCGTCAATTGCTCCGATATAACGCACGTAGAATCTTTGATTTTCTTTTTCCAAAACATAAACATGCGGCGTTTTGGTTGCGCCATAGCGTCGATACATCAAATTGTCTTCATCAAATAAATAAGGAAAAGTGAAAGCTTTTTCCTTTGCTCGTTTTTGCATTTCCTCAAAACTGTCGCCCGGAGAAAGTTCCGGATTATTGGGATTGATAGCAATCACGGGATAGCCTTTGGATTTGAATTCTTGGTCCAAAGCAATGATGCGATCTTCACTGGCTACGGCATAAGGACAGGTGTTGCAGGTGAAAATCAAAATAAAACCTTTGGCATCGGGATAATCTTTCAGCGAAACCATCGAACCATCCACGTTTTTCAGGGAAAAATCAGTAGCAATATCTCCAATTTTATAGCCTTCATAGGTAGAGATTGTAAATCCCAAAAAACCAAAAACAGCCACGAGCAAAGGCAGTTTCAGATAAGTTGATTTGATACTTTTCATAGCTTTTGTTTTGGTGTAAATGTATTAATTCTCATTCAAAAAAAGAGAAACCTTTTCTTCCAATTCCGCATAGGTGAATGCCCCTTCCCGAAAATCTCTTTGTTTTTTATTATATATAATCGTAGCGGGAATTGCACCGCTCCACTCTGTATTTACCTTAGGAATCCATTCATTGGCATTTCCGTCATCCAGAAAAATCACTTTGGAGCGGATGTTTCGGGTTTTGATAAATGGAATTACCCGGCTTTCCAATTGATCAGGGAAATCCAAACTTACCAATATAACCTTCAATTTTTCATCGGCATATTTTTCATTTATCATTTCAAAAAAAGGAAGTTCTTCCACACAGGGTTTGCACCAGGTTGCCCAAAAATTGATGACATAAGTGGTGTCGTTTTCTTGATGCAACAAAGGCTGCAAGGTTTTGAAATCCACTTTGGGTATTTCTTCGGAATAAATCGGGGACAGGTCATTACTTGAAGCGGATTCTTCATTTTTTTCGGAGTCTTTGCATCCTACCAATAACAAAAAACCCAGTGCCAGAAAAAAAGATGTTTTCATAGTCTATTGATTTTCAATAAATCACTCCCCATAGCGATCCGAATAATCTTCTCCCTGAGCGATTTTTGCCAAATCTTTTTCGAGGCTTTCCACGGGACGCTCCACATAACGCTCTACTTCCAGCCCATCTTTATAAAAAATAAAAGTCGGCACATGATGGATATGGAGTTTTTCGGCTATTTCAGGACTCACATCAGGAACACGTTTACTACGATCCACAGAAACAAAAGTCAAGCGGGAAAGGTCGCAGTTTGCCATTTCCATGAGTTTTACCAATTTGGGGACATCCCGATGACTATCGCCACACCAAAGACCAAAATACACATCGATTTTATAATTCTGTTTTCTCATTGCTTTTTGAAAAGCTTTCAGGGCTTCCGGTTCCGGCTGAAAGCTTTCATAAGAACGTTGAAACCAAGAGGTAGTATGAATTTCCTCTAAGCTGATGTTTCCCTTTGCCATCAAGGGCGAAGGCTTTTCCCGATGTTTATCCGGAATATTTTCCCGCACATTGTTTTCTTCAGTTGCCATATTGTTCTCGGTTGCGGTTTGCTGGCTTCCGCAAGCGATGCACGCCAGTAAACCAAAGGTAAATACTATTTTTTTCATGGTTGTTTTTTTTATAATGAAGCTAGTGATATTTTCAGTTTTATTTATCAATCAGACTCTTTCCGGTCATCAAATCGGGTTTTTCAATTCCCATCAAATCCAAAATTGTCGGAGCTATATCTCCCAGAATCCCGCTACGAATTTGTTTTACATCTTTATCTACCAAAATAAAAGGCACGGGATTGGTGGTATGAGCCGTATTTGGTGAGCCGTCATCATTGCGCATTTTTTCGCTGTTTCCATGATCGGCAATCACCAAAACCGAATACGCATTTTCTTCGGCTGCCTTGATGATATTTCCGGCACATTCATCCACCACTTCGCAAGCTTTCACCGCGGCTTCAAACACCCCGGTGTGACCCACCATATCCGGATTGGCAAAATTAATACAGAAAAAATCTGCTTCTTTTGCATTGATTTCCGGCAGTAATTTTTCTGTGAGTTCATAGGCGCTCATTTCCGGTTTTAAATCATAGGTGGCCACTTTTGGGGAATTGACCAAAATGCGTTTTTCCCCTTTAAAAGGTGCTTCTCGTCCTCCGGAAAAGAAAAAAGTGACATGCGGATATTTTTCGGTTTCTGCCGCCCGAAGCTGTGTTTTTCCTTTATATTCCAGCACTTCTCCCAGGGTAGAGTCCAGATTTTCCTTTTTAAAAATCACGTTTACATTCGAAAAACGCTCGTCATAATTGGTCATGGTAACAAAATATAACGGCATTTTTTTCATTTCTTGTTCGGGAAAATCTGTTTGTGTGAAAGCCTCTGTGAGTTGTCGTCCGCGGTCGGTTCTGAAATTGAAAAATATAACCACATCCCCTTCGGAAATAGTGGCGACAGGTTTTCCATTCTTTTCGAGAAGAATAGGTTCTATAAATTCATCGGTGATGCCTTCTTCATAACTTTCCTCAATGGCTTTTACAGGATTTTCGGCAGATTTTCCTTTTCCGTAAACAAGCAAGTCGTAAGCTTTTTTGGTGCGTTCCCAACGTTTATCACGATCCATAGCATAATATCGTCCGATGATACTCGCCAGTTTCCCTCCTGTTTTTTCCAGATGCTTTTGTATTGTCTCTACGAATCCCTTTCCTGATTTGGGATCCACATCCCGACCATCGGTGAAAGCATGAACGAATTTGTCTTTGATGCCGAATTTTTCTGCTGCCGTCAGTAAACCTTTGAGATGATCGATGTGCGCATGCACACCTCCATCACTTAATAAGCCTAAAAAATGTATGGGTTTTTTGTTCTCACGAGCATATTGAAAAGCCTGCTCCAACACAGGTTCTTTTATTAGCGAATTATTTTTGACCGCTAAGGAAATTTTTGCTAAATCCTGATAAACAATTCTTCCCGCTCCCAGGTTCATATGACCTACTTCGCTGTTGCCCATCTGCCCTTCCGGAAGACCGACATTCATGCCGTCGGTGCGCAACTGGGCATGAGGATAGTTTTTATACAGATCATCGAGGTGAGGGGTGCGAGCTTTATCCACTGCAGAAACACTAGGATCCTGAGCAATCCCCCAGCCATCCAGGATTAATAAAATTACTTTTTTTTGCATAATCAGCTTTTCCTTTTGTAAGCGGAATTTACTATTCAAATGACTGCATTTCCACTAATTTTTTGTAGATGCCTTCGCGGGCAAGCAACTCCTCATGCTTTCCCTGTTCCACAATCTCGCCCCGTTGCATAACAATGATATTATCCGCGCTTTGGATCGTGGAGAGCCTGTGGGCAATGACAATGGAGGTACGGTTTTTCATCATATTCTCCAGGGCTTTCTGGACCAAACGCTCACTTTCTGTATCCAGGGCCGAAGTTGCCTCATCCAAAATCATGATGGGTGGGTTTTTCAATACGGCACGGGCAATGGAAAGCCGTTGTTTTTGTCCGCCACTCAATTTGTTGCCGCTATCGCCGATATTAAAATCCAAACCTTCGGGAAGTACTTTCACAAATTCCCAGGCATTTGCAATTTTCAGCGCATCGATGATTTCTTCGTCGGTGGCATCTTCCTTACCCAATCCGATATTGTTACGCACAGTATCATTAAATAAAATGGAGTCTTGGGTAACGAGCCCCATTAATCCCCGAAGGGAATATTTCGAAATTTCACGAATGTCGATCCCATCGATTTTGATTTGTCCTTCATTTACATCATAAAATCGTGTAACGAGGTTGGCAATAGTAGATTTTCCGCTTCCCGATTGCCCCACCAGCGCCACGGTTTGGCCTTTTTTCACTTTCATCGAAAAGTTTTTTAAGACTTTTTCTTTATCATAGCGAAAAGAAACATTTTCAATCTCCACCTCGGAACTAAATTCCTTTTTTTCGACAGCATTCGGTGCGTCGGTGATTTTGGGTTTGGTGTGTAGCACATCCAAGATCCTTTCTGCAGCAGCATTTCCTTTTTTGATGCTGTAGGAAGCTTTTGAAATTTGTTTTGCGGGGGTCAAAACCTGATAGGCCAATCCCATAAAAGCAATAAATGT
Source organism: uncultured Flavobacteriaceae bacterium (assembly GCA_964410335.1). Classification (GTDB taxonomy): domain Bacteria; phylum Bacteroidota; class Bacteroidia; order Flavobacteriales; family Flavobacteriaceae; genus DASSWG01. The sequence continues at coordinate 8,133 of CAYPGZ010000069.1, forward strand.
AGCCGCTTCCAGAGTTCCATCCACCAAAACCATATTTCCTCCGAACCACAAAATTACCACGATGGCAAAAACCCCCAAAAACTCACTTATCGGAGCAGCGAGGTTCTGACGGTTGGTCAGTTGGTTCAATATTTTCTTCAACTTTTCGGTTGAGGTTTCAAAATGACGTTGAAATCTACTTTGAGCATTAAAACCCTTGATAATTTTCAATCCCGAAAGACTTTCTTCCACCAAAGACAAGAAATATCCACTTTCGGCCTGGGCTCGGTGAGATTGTTTTTTCAGGCTTTTTCCGATGGCGGAAATGACAAATCC
>CAYPGZ010000069.1:8547-9918 GCA_964410335.1 uncultured Flavobacteriaceae bacterium
ATAATGACAATTCCACAAATATACACTAAGGCCGAGAGTTCATCTTGAGCCACACGCAGACTGATATTGTAGTTGAAATATCCGATTGCATAATCTTTGATTTGAGCGATGCTTTCAAAAAAGGATAAGGAATCATCCCAAACCGGTTTTTGGGTAACCCGTTTTTGTTTATCAAATAAAATTTGGATAACGGGAATCAAGGCCACGAAGGACAAGGTGCTAAACAGTGCGTAAAAAATATTGCAAACGATGCTCAAAACCCCAAACCGTTTATACGGTAGGGCATAGCGCATGATGTTGTAGAAATTTGAATTTTTCACCTACTAAAACTACGAATTAGTATTAAAATTTATATGACCAGAATTAACCGATTTTATAAAGATGCGGATTAAAAAATCTCATTTTTAATGCGTTCGGTTTTTTCCGCAAGTTCGGCATTTTTGGTTTCAAATTCATCAAGGGAGTCCAAATTGGTATTCACACTGATATAAAATTTTATTTTTGGTTCTGTGCCGCTTGGTCGAGCAGCAAGTCTTGTGCCGTTTTCGGTATGATAAACCAGCACATTTGATTTTGGCAATAAAAGTTCGCCTTTTTCCTCCCCTGCAATAGATTCCGGAAATTCAGAAAACCTTTGAAATAGGGATGTTTGATAATCTTCCATCAATACCACCGCTTCCCCATCGATTTTTTGCATGGGTTTTTCACGTAGATTTTTCATGATTTGCTCAATTTCCGTTGCTCCTTTTTTTCCTTTCTTCACGAGAGAGATCAGGCTCTCATGATATAAACCATAGCGTTGGTATAGCTCGAGTAATTTTTGATAAACGGAAGAACCTTCCGCTTTTAGCCGGGCAGCAATCTCACAAATCAACAGACTAGCGGTTACGGCATCTTTGTCGCGCACAAAATCGCCCACCATATACCCATAACTTTCCTCACCTCCACCGATAAATTCCAACTCGGGATGATCTTTAATCATTTTGGCTATCCATTTGAAACCTGTCAAGCCTTCTTTGTAATGAACGCCATAATCCTTGGCCATTACTTGCAGCATGGGGGTGGAAACAATAGTGGAACCGATAAATTGCTTTCCATTCAATTTTCCGGTTTTTTTCCATTCTTCCAACAAAAACCACGTCATCACCATCATGGTTTGGTTTCCGTTGAGCAGCACCAAATCCTGATTGAGATTGCGCACGACGATGCCCAACCGATCGCAATCAGGATCAGTGCCGATAGCTATATCGGCCCGGGTTTTATGCGCCAGCTCCAAGGCCATTTTCAGGGCTTCCGGTTCTTCGGGATTTGGGGAGGTTACCGTGGGAAAATCTCCATCGGGTTCAGCCTGCTCTCGGACAAGATGCAGAT
>CAYPGZ010000070.1:0-1709 GCA_964410335.1 uncultured Flavobacteriaceae bacterium
GATATTTCCACGGGCGTTTAAATTGAGTTTATGATTTACGGGGTTTGGATAAAATTGAAATGCTTTCAAAAGTTGATTCTGCGTGGACATAATGTCTGATAAATTGATGGATACGTCAGCAAAGGGACTTTCTTCCTGCCATACAAAAATATAATATGTGGTTCCGGCTGTCGCATTTATTGAAGTAAGATTGTCTGAGCCACAAGGGTTAGATGCTTGAGAAACATACGTCAAATCAGTTCCTGAGGTAGCGTTTTCGTTTGGGGCTGAGAAAAAAACCAGCGCTGATTCAGAAGCTAAGGAACTTATGCCTGCAATTACCTGCCCATTGGTTGTAGCGGTAAATTTATACCAAATACCAGGCACATCATTTGTCGAACAGTTGGTCTGGCCACCATCATTGGTATTGGTTGCCATCAGAAAATGGATTCCATTTTTGGTATATTGGGTAATGTTGTTCAAACTATGCGCATTTTCAATCAAATCGTTTGCCGGTGGGGCAAACACCCCGGTGGCATTTATCAACACATCCGAGTCCACCTGGTTATTCATATAGATATAATAAGTGACTCCGGTTGTTGCCTGGATGCTTGCGATATTGGTTGCGCCGCCACATGGGTTTGTGGCTTGGTTCACAAAAGTGAGTTGCATGCCGGAAGTTACTCCGGTTGCCGGTCCTTCATAGAAAATCACCTCGGCATCGCTGGGGACGGTAATACCCGCACCAATATTACCATTTTTTGTGGCTGTAAATTTGTACCATACTCCCGGTTGCGACACTCCACATCCCGCAGCAGGCGTGTGGTCATTGGTGTTTGTGGCGTTGCTGAACATCACGTTTGCCTGATAGGGAACTGCCTCCATGGCAAGGTCGATGGCATTTGCAATAAGGTCGTTTGGCGGTTGGGAAAATACATTTGTTGTTCCCATGCATAAGGCAATGCCCACTAAAATTTTTGTAGTCAAGGTTTTCATGGTTTGTGGTTTTTTTGATTTATGGAACAAAACTATTTTGAAAGCAGCGATAAAACCCCAACCAAATGACGAACGGTAAGGATTAATTGATGTATGACCGAATTGGGGCAAATTCATTGAAACAGAAATCGTACTTTTGTACCACTAAAAACCATCAAAAATCAAATCATGAGCAAATACGACGTCGCCGTCATCGGTTCCGGTCCCGGCGGATATGTGGCCGCTATACGTTGCGCACAACTGGGAATGAAAACTGCCATCATCGAAAAATATACCCCTTTGGGAGGCACGTGTTTGAACGTAGGTTGTATTCCTTCTAAAGCTTTATTGGATTCTTCACATCATTATGATGAAGCGATTAAGCATTTTTCCGAACACGGAATTGAGATTCCGGGCGAGGTGAAATTCAACCTGAAAAAAATGATGGAACGAAAATCGGCTGTCGTGGAACAAACCACAAAAGGCATTGATTTTTTGATGAATAAAAATAAAATAGAACGTTTTGAAGGAGTGGGCTCATTTAAAGATAAAACCCATATAAATATTAGCAAAGATGGAAAAACCCAAACCATCGAAGCTAAAAACACGATTATTGCTACGGGAAGTAAACCTTCGACCCTGCCGTTTATTAAAATCGATAAAAAGAAAATCATTACTTCTACAGAAGCCCTGGAGTTAAAAGAAATTCCAAAACATTTAGTGATTATCGGCGGTGGTGTGATTGGTTTAGAGCT
>CAYPGZ010000070.1:1809-3732 GCA_964410335.1 uncultured Flavobacteriaceae bacterium
CCCCATATCGATTATAACTTAATCCCTTCGGTGGTGTACACCTGGCCTGAAGTGGCATCAGTAGGAAAAACCGAAGAACAATTGAAAGAAAACAATATTGAATATAAAACCGGACAATTCCCTATGCGTGCCTTGGGCCGTGCCCGCGCCAGTGGGGATATTGATGGGTTTGTGAAAATCCTGTCCGACAAAAAAACAGATGAGGTTTTAGGAATTCATATGGTGGGTGCTCGCGTTGCCGATTTGATTTCAGAAGCCGTGACGGCAATGGAATACCGAGCCAGCGCAGAAGACATCTCACGTATGAGCCATGCCCACCCAACTTATGCCGAAGCGGTGAAAGAAGCGGCTCTTGCTGCTACAGACAACCGCCCACTGCATATTTAAAAAGAGAATAAGAACTTTAAAAAAGCCCACAGTATTAATTTACTTGTGGGCTTTTTTTAATAGGTTCATTCTTTTTGTACTATATGTTTTTCAAAACCTTTGCTCATAAAAATTCCCAAGGAATCTTTCTCTGCATAAATCAGATAAGCTTCCAATTCCGGATGATTTTGAAGTATTTCTTGGGATTTTTCTAAACCCATTGCCATAAAAGCTGTGGCATATCCATCTGCAAGAGCACAATTTTTGGCCAAGACCGTAGCGCTCAACAAGGTGTTTCGGGCAGGATAACCCGTCATGGGATCAAGGGTGTGTACATATTTTTCTCCGGTGATAGAATCTACTCGGAATTTCCGATAATTTCCCGAGGTAGCCATTCCTTTATTTTTAATTTCAATCACAGCTGAAAGTTCCCGGTCTCGAAGATTGCTTCCCGGATCATCGATGCCCACGCGCCAACTTTTTCCACCGTTGAGGTTTTTTCCTTTTGCCACCAATTCACCACCAATTTCAACCAAATAATTCTCAATATCGTGCTGTTCCAGCATTTTGGCAAGACGATCCACGGCATAGCCTTTGGCAATCGCATTGAAATCAAGATAGATGCTGGGATGTGCTTTAATTATTTTATGAGCTGTGGTAAGTTCAATTTTATCAAAACCCACATATTTCATCAGAGAATCAACAGTTACACTATCGACCTTCAGATGCATTTTTTCAGGGCCGAAACCATAAAAATTAACCAACTTTCCCACGGTTGGATCGAAATACCCATTTGTGAGGCGATGGATTTTTTTCGACATGCGAAAAACTTCCGCAAATATAGTATCTACTACAATGCTCGAATCCCCGTCGTTAATTTTTGAAATATCCGAGTTTTCCAGATAAGTGCTCATGGAGCGGTTGATGACCCGGAATACGGAATCTATGCTTTTTTCGGCGTCAAACCCCTTTTCGTCAAAATAGGTGATATGGAAAGTCGTGCCGAGGGCATTGCCGGAATAATGGATGGCTTTTTCTTCTTGTGGGGCACAGGAAAGGAAAAATAAAAATGAAGAAAGGATAAACGCAAAAATATATTTATTCATAGGGGATTCATTAAGTTGGATTAATTTAACTTTCTCTGCCACATGCATAAAGTCTGAATAAAAACTAATTTATTTCTTTCAACCCCTGATAATTCACTACAAAATCATTATCCGAATCCACGGGCGAATTGTAATCCTCTGAATTGGCCAGTCCCACCCCGGCATAAAAAGTTCTGGCCTTGAATTTTAAAGCATGCTCTTTTATTTTTTGAAGCAAAGCCTCATCATAATCCGAAGGGTTTTCCGGGTAGGGGATATGCCGAACCACCACAAAATGCAGCTTTTTGTCCTTCAAGGCCACGAATTGTGGGTCTTTTTTGATTTGGCTGTTCACGCCCAAAAATTCATAGCCCTTTTCCTCGAGGTCTTTCCCGACAATGTTCATGGCGAGGTTGTGGAGTTCTTGTTCGGTAAGTATCATAAACGCAAATTTAAACAATCTTTAAAACTC
>CAYPGZ010000070.1:3832-9839 GCA_964410335.1 uncultured Flavobacteriaceae bacterium
GGTTTTTACCCGGAAATATCGTTCTTATCGTTTTGAGTGGTACTTTTGCAAAAAACACGCCATGGATTTTCAAATAGAAATAAAACCCACAACCCATCCTGATATCCTTAAGTTCGAGGCTAATCGCTTCTTGACTGACCATGAAAGCTATGAATTTGCGAACATTGATGAAGCAGGCAATTCGCCTCTTGCACAACAACTTTTTTATTTGCCATTCGTAAAAACTGTTTTTATAGCACAAAATTTTGTAGCTATTGAAAAATATGATCTTGTGGATTGGATTGATATTCAGGAAGATACTGCTCAGCAAATCTGCGAGTATTTGAATTCCGGAAAACCCGCAGTGAACAATGCCCCTGAAACGCAAAAAAAAATACCGGTAAGTGTCTATGCTGAAAGTACGCCTAATCCCGCGGTAATGAAATTTGCCACAAACCAAAAATTGGTTCTCAAAACCCTTGAATTCAAGAATATCGATGAGGCTAAAAATGCTCCTCTTGCTCGGGAATTATTTAATTTTCCATTTGTAAGAGAGGTGTTTCTCGATGAAAATTTTGTGTCTATCACCAAATACGAAATCGCCGATTGGAATGAGGTGACTTTTGAGTTGCGGGAATTTATACGGGAATATTTAACCGCAGGTAAACCAGTGGTGGACGATGAAACCTTTTCTAAAGAAAAAAATTCTGCTGAAATTAAAGACGAAAAAGTGCATCAAAATTTGGACGAAACTTCCCGCGAAATCGTTTCTCTTTTAGATGAATACGTCAAACCGGCTGTGGCAGGAGATGGAGGTAATATCGTTTTTGATTCCTATAATCCTGAAAGTAAATCTGTAAAGGTAATTTTGCAAGGAGCCTGCAGTGGATGTCCTTCCTCAACCATGACTTTAAAGAACGGCATTGAAACCATGTTACGTGAAATGCTCGATGGAAAAGTGGAAAGCGTTGAAGCAGTTAACGGATAATTCAATTTGAGATAGAAATCAAAAGTTGCAGGGGGGAGTTGAACAATATTATGGGAGAAATGGGTGTTCTTTTTGTGGAGACTTTATAAAAAAAAACTCCCGGGATTTTAATTCCGGATTTAATCAAAAGCTAAATTAATTTATTTGACTTTTCGCTTTTGCTGAAGTCAAAAATAGATAATCAAATAAGTACATGTTAGTAAATTTTAATGAACTTCCCGAAAATGCAAGGATTTGGATTTATCAAGCCAATCGTACATTTTCAGAGGATGAGACAAAAGAAATCACCAACAAACTCGATAATTTTCTCACCGAATGGACTGCTCACGGCGCCAATTTGAAAGCAGGCTATGAAATGCCTTATCGTCGATTTATCGTGATAGGATTGGATCAGGAAATCAATGCGGCTTCCGGTTGTTCAATCGATACTTCTGTGAGATTCATTCAAGATTTGGAAAAAGAATATCAGGTGGATTTGCTGGACAAAATGAATGTTTCTTTCAAACAAGGGGAATATGTGGCCTACAAACCTTTGATGGATTTTAAAAAAATGGTTAAAAATCGATCGGTTTCACCGGACACGATTGTGTTTAACAACTTAGTGCTTAATAAGGAAGAATATCGGAAGCAATGGGAGGTTCCCATGAAGGAAAGTTGGCACGCCCGTTTTTTATAACCGTGGCGTGGTTTTTGTCATTCATGTTATTCCCATTCGGAACGGAATCCCTTTATTTTTATGGAATATAGCTTATGAAACTAGCACACTTTCTCTTCCTTCTATTTTTTGTTTTTAATCTTCCTCTTTTCGGTCAACAAGCAAATCCGCTGATTGCATATGATTTTAAAGCACAGAGAAAATGGGTGGATAGCATCTACAGCCGGATGTCTTTGGAAGAAAAGGTGGGCCAGCTTTTTATGGTTCAAATATTTTCGGATGCCCCAAAAAAAGTGTTGGACACTATTCCGCAACTCATTCGAAATTATCATATCGGAGGGATTATTTTTTCTAAAGGCGGGCCTGTTCGTCAGGCGAGGCTTACCAATGAATATCAAAAAATAGCCAAAACTCCTCTCATGATTGCGATGGATGCTGAATGGGGTTTGGCCATGAGATTGGATTCCACTTTTGCTCTTCCCTGGAACATGACGTTGGGTGCAATAAAAGACAATAAGCTTGTTGAAAAAGCCGGTGCACAAATAGGTAAACATTTGCGATTCATGGGAGTGCACATGAATTTTGCTCCCGTTGTGGATATCAATACAAATCCTAAAAACCCGATTATCGGAAATCGCTCTTTTGGCGAGGATAGAGAAAATGTAGTGGAAAAGTCCATTGCTTTTATGAAGGGGATGCACAGTATGGGAATTTTGTCTTCTGCAAAACATTTTCCCGGTCATGGAGATTCTGCCACCGATTCTCACAAAACCCTTCCCACCATTGGATTTTCCAGACAACGACTGGATAGTATTGAGTTATATCCTTTTCAAAAAATAATCGATGCCGGGGTGTCCAGTGTGATGATTGCCCATTTGAATGTTCCGGCTTTAGAATCCGGAAACAAACCTTCCTCTTTGTCCAAAAAAATTGTTACGGACCTGTTGAAAGAGGATATGAATTTTCACGGATTGGTTTTCACCGATGCCTTGAACATGAAAGGGGTGGCTGATTTTGATGAACCCGGCGAAATCGATTTGGCAGCTCTTCTGGCAGGGAACGATGTTTTGCTGATTTCGGAAAATGTTCCTAAAGCAACCCAAAAAATTATCAATGCTTATCATAAAGGAATTCTCAGCGAAAAACGTTTAGCCAGTTCGGTAAGAAAGATTCTTTTTGCTAAATATAAAGTGGGTTTAAATGAATATCGACCTATCGAAACAAATTATTTGACCGAGCGTTTAAACCGTATTCCCAATCAGGTTTTATATGAAGAATTGATGGAAAATGCCGTTACGGTAATTAAAAATAACAAGGCTATTTTGCCTATAAAAAATCTGGAAAAAAAGAAAATTGCTTACGTGCATTTTGGAGATGATCCCACTACGGCTTTTTTTGATCAATTGAGGAAATATTCCGATGTGGATTGGGTGAATGCCCCACATCTTGATGAATTGCTGAATAAATTGAAAGCCTATAATTATGTGATCGTAGGTTTTCATAAATCCAATGAAAGCCCTTGGAAATCTTATACTTTCACAGATGAGGAGCTGGTTTGGCTGCACGAAATTGCGCGAGAAAATATCACTGTATTAAATGTTTTTGCCAGCCCGTATGCACTTTTGGATATGCGCACAATGACCAATCTTGATGGCATAGTCATAAGTTATCAAAACAGTCCCACCATGCAGCGAATAAGTGCACAAATGTTATTTGGCGCTATTGGTGCTAAGGGAAAACTCCCGGTGAGTATCGGAAAAGAATTTCCGGCCGGAACAAGTTATGAAACCAAACCCATAAAAAGATTATCATACGGAACTCCCGAAAGCGTAGGAATGGATTCCTATAAACTTGAAAAAATAGATTCCATAATGGAGCAGGTTCTTAATAGGAAAATGACCCCGGGAGCACAAATTATTGTAGCGCGAAAAGGAAAGGTTGTTTATAACAAAAATTTTGGGTATCAAACCTATAATCAGCATATTCCCATCAATGATGAAAGTGTTTATGATTTGGCATCCCTGACAAAAATCCTGGCCACTTTACCCCTTATGATGGAACTGGAAGAGGAAAATGTTATTGAATTGGAGACTAAACTGAAGGAAATACTTCCCATAACCCAAGAAACGAATAAGAAGAATATCACGCTGAAAAGAGCACTTTCTCATTACGCAGGATTTAAGGCATGGATTCCGTATTACCGGCAAACGCTGGACAAAAAAGGAAAACCTTCGAAGAAATATTATCGAAAAGAAAGCGTGGGAGAATTCAATATAAAAGTGGCGAACGCGCTTTTTATGCGAAACGATTATGTGGATTCTATATATCAGATTATCGTGAACTCCGACCGAATGAAAAAAATTGAATATAAATACAGCGATCTTCCTTATTATTTATTAAAAATATATCTCGAAAAACATTACGGTTCCAATTTAGATTTCCTCACCCAAGAACATTTTTATGAATCATTGGGTATGAACAGAACGAGCTATTTGCCTTTAAACAAATTCGATACCCTCGAAATTGTACCGAGTGAGGAAGATAATTATTTCAGAAATCAAATCCTCCGTGGATTTGTTAATGATGAAGGCGCTGCAATGTTAGGGGGAATTGGTGGACACGCAGGATTGTTTGCCAATGCAAATGATGTGGCAAAAATTATGCAGATGTATCTCAACGGCGGATATTACGGGGGAAAACGTTATTTTGAAGAAAAAACTATCGATAAATTCAATACTTGCAATTTTTGTAAGGATGAAGTTCGACGCGGGGTGGGATTCGACAAACCCCAACTTAAAGATCCCGGTCCTACCTGTGGATGTGTTTCCATGAGTAGTTTTGGACACAGTGGCTTTACAGGCACCTACACTTGGGCTGATCCGGAAGAAGAAATAGTGTATGTTTTTCTGAGCAATCGCGTATTTCCTACCCGTCAGAACAACCTGCTCATCAAAGAAAATATCCGAACGAAAATACAAAAAGTCATTTATGAGTCGATAATCCCCCGAGAACAGAAAAGATTTGTAAAAAGAATTGAGTAATTTAGAAGTTTAAAATTCCCACCTTCACGATTATTGTATTATGAAAATAGCAATTGTTTGTTACCCAACTTTTGGCGGTAGTGGTGTTGTGGCCACCGAGCTCGGAATGGCCCTCTCACAAAGAGGACACGAGATTCATTTTATTACCTACAAACAACCCGTAAGGCTGGCGAATTTGTCTAGCAAAATGCACTATCATGAAGTGAATGTGCCGGAATATGCCCTTTTTCATTACCAACCTTATGAGTTGGCTTTGTCCAGCAAATTGGTGAATATCGTGAAACAGCATCACATCGATTTGTTGCATGTGCACTATGCAATTCCTCATGCTTATGCAGGTTATATGGCGAAGGAAATGTTGAAGGAAGAAGGAATAGAAGTACCCATGGTAACCACTTTGCACGGAACGGATATTACCCTGGTGGGAAATCATCCTTTTTATAAACCGGCGGTCACTTTCAGTATCAACCACAGTGATGTGGTAACTTCGGTTTCACAAAGTTTGAAAGAGGATACTTTACGTCTTTTCGATGTGAAAAAAGAAATTCAAGTTATTCCTAATTTTATAGACATAACTCGTGCTGAAAGAGCAGTTTTGGATTGTCAGCGCAGTGTGATGGCGCGGGAAGATGAAAAAATTATTACCCATATCAGTAATTTCCGAAAGGTGAAGCGTATTGATGATGTGATAAAAATTTTTCATTTGATTCAAAAGAAAATCAAATCAAAATTGGTGATGGTAGGTGAGGGGCCTGAACGACAAATGGCCGAAGAATTGGCTGCAAGTTTGGGAATTGAAGAGAAAGTAATTTTCTTGGGACAAAGTAATGAAGTAGATAAAATCCTTTGTTTCTCTGATTTATTCCTTTTGCCTTCCGAAAAAGAAAGTTTTGGTTTGGCAGCGCTTGAAGCCATGATGGCAGGAACCCCGGTGATTTCTTCCAATACCGGTGGATTACCAGAGGTGAATAAAGAAGGAGTTACCGGATATTTGAGTAATGTGGGCGATGTGAAAGAGATGGCCAAAAACGGAATTCATATTCTACAGGATGATTCCCGCTTGGAAAAGTTTAAACAAAATGCTAAAAAACTGGCTTCCAAATTTTCGATTGAAGCCATTGTCCCCATGTACGAAAAGATGTATGAAAATGCACTGAAAGAGGGAAAGAGGGTGTTGGAAAATACGCCGAGATAGGCCTGTTATTCCCGTAACGAAATAAAAAACCCGCAGATTTATGCGGGTTTTGAGGCTTGGATTCTACTTTTAAAATCCATTTTTTTAAAACTGGTATCGAATTCCCAATCCGATGTTGAAATCCACATCGTCATCATAATCATTAAATC
>CAYPGZ010000071.1:0-6014 GCA_964410335.1 uncultured Flavobacteriaceae bacterium
AAGTCACTCCTATAAGAATTTATTTGTGCTTTTTCGATTTCACAAGTTGAGTTCTTTTCTTGACCTTTTTCCGTGACTTCCTAAAATTTTAAAATAAAAAAACCGCCATTTTGGGCGGTTTTTTGGGGGAAAAGAAACAGGAATTAATCCTCTTTCAGAAATTTTCCACTCTTGTCAAATTCCAAATCGGTGCCGTCGGAAAGTTCGACTTCTTGATCGTTGCTATCCACTTCCCAATTGACGATTTGAGCATCGTAATTACGCTCCACATAGGCATAAATATTGGAAGGAAGTGCTGCTTGGGGAATCGCAACATTCTCTTTGCTTTCGATTTCCGTAACCTGTCCGGCTTTATTGAAATCGAGCTTGATGCCGTTTGCCAATTCCACTTCGTACATTTCGCCATTGCCGAAATTTAAAAGATCTTTTTCCTTCTCGGCGGATTTTATCGCTACGCCTTCAAAATGTTGAGAAACAAAATCTTGAATTTCTTGTGGCAATTCTTGTAAATCCATTTTGGCCTGTCGGTGTTTTTCTGCCTTTTTACCGTTATTTTGAGCAACGGCTAGGCTTACTGAAAACAATAAGACCATACTGCTTAAAATTAACTTTTTCATGTTTTTGGGTTTTAAGTTCTTAAATTCCAGTCAAAAATACATGCATTTTGAATGCATAACTTTTAATCTTCTGTGAATTCACGGAGTTTTAACGTGCTCTGTTAAAACTTTGCTCTTCGAAACAGGCCTTTTTTGGGGGAAATTTTATCTTTGGGGTTTATTCTGAAATCAGGAATACATTATGAAATATAGAGCAAAAGTAAATGCCAACTTTGATTTTGAATTTTCGGAAGAGGAAATCCGAAGTGTGGACAGCCTTATGATAAATAAAAATAAAGTTCATGTGCTTTATGACCATAAATCCGTCGATGCTGAAATCGTAAATGCGGATTTTCTTCAGAAAGAATACACGGTGAAAATAAGAGGAAACCGCTACGAAGTGAAAATTCTTGATGAACTGGATGTGTTGATAAAGAAAATGGGACTTTCTTTGGGCAATACACAAGCTGCAAATGACATCAAAGCGCCTATGCCCGGGCTGATTTTGGATGTTAATGTTCAGGAAGGCGATGAAGTGAAGGAAGGGGATTATCTTCTGGTGTTGGAGGCTATGAAAATGGAAAACGCACTCACTGCTCCCCGGGATGGAATTGTGAAATCCGTCTCCGTGAAAAAAGGGGAAACAGTGGAGAAAAACCAGTTGTTGGTGGAAATGGAATAACGGAATCTTTTAAGAAATTATGTATGCCTTAGCGCAAATTACAGAAATATGAAAAAAATTTTGGTCGCCAATCGGGGTGAAATTGCCCTTCGCGTTATGAAAACCGCCCGAAAAATGGGCTTAAAAACCGTGGCTGTTTTTTCTACTGCCGATCGTAATGCTCCGCATGTCAAATTTGCTGATGAAGCCGTGTGCATCGGGGAACCTCCTTCTGCCGAATCGTATTTACGAGCCGATAAAATTATTGAGATTGCCAAGAAATTAAAGGTGGATGGCATTCATCCCGGATATGGATTTTTATCCGAAAATGCTTCATTTGCGGAAGCGGTCAAAAAGAACGGCATTTGTTTTATCGGTCCCGACGTGGAAGCCATTAAAGTGATGGGCAGTAAATTGGCGGCCAAGGAAGCGGTGAAAAAATACGATATTCCCATGGTTCCGGGTGTCGATGAGGCAATTGAGGATGTGGAAAAAGCTAAAGAAATTGCCTTGGAAATCGGTTTTCCTATTTTGATTAAAGCTTCTGCCGGAGGCGGGGGAAAGGGAATGCGAATTGTGGAAAAGGAAAAGGATTTGGCAGACCAAATGAAAAGAGCCATCAGTGAAGCAAAATCGGCTTTTGGCGATGGTTCTGTGTTTATTGAAAAATATATTGCTTCCCCAAGGCATATTGAAATTCAGATTTTGGCAGATACCCATGGAAATATCCTTCATCTTTTTGAACGCGAATGCAGCATCCAACGTCGCCATCAAAAAGTAGTGGAGGAGGCGCCTTCTGCTGTGTTGAATGAGGAAATCCGTGAGAAAATGGGACAAGCAGCCGTGAGAGTGGCCAAAGCTTGTGATTATGTCGGGGCAGGAACGGTAGAGTTTTTGCTCGACGAAAATAAAAATTTCTATTTTTTGGAGATGAATACGCGGCTGCAGGTGGAGCATCCCGTTACAGAATGCATTACCGGAATCGATCTGGTGGAGCAACAGATAAAAATTGCCCGAGGGGAAAAACTCGAATTTTCACAAAATGACCTTTCCATAAAAGGACATGCCTTGGAACTGCGGGTTTATGCCGAAGATCCTTTGAACAACTTTCTTCCCAGTACGGGAAAACTGGAACGGTATCGGCTGCCGCATGGCGAAAATATACGCGTGGATGATGGATTTTCGGAAGGTATGGAGGTGCCCATTTATTACGATCCTATGTTGGCAAAATTAATCACTTACGGAAAGAGTAGGGAAGAGGCCATCCAATTGATGGAAAAGGCCATCGAAGATTATGAAATCAAAGGAGTGGAAACTACCTTATCTTTTGGAAAATTCGTTTGTCAGCACGAGGCTTTCCGAAAAGGGGATTTTGATACTCATTTTGTAAACAAACATTTTTCTGCGGAAAAATTGGAGGCAGAAAATAGAGAAGAAGCAAAAATCGCAGCACTTCTGGCTTTGAAATCTTATTTGAAAGCACGGGAAATAGTGCGTTTACCCCACAATAGATAATCTTTTCTGAGGATTTTTTTTATGTTCAACAAGCTTTCAGGGAAACAAAAATCCTATGCTATTTTATAATAAAATAAATCTTTAAAAATGAGCTTTCGAAAATTTTTGTTTGGGATTTTCATCTGTTTTTTTCTGGTAATTTCTTGCGGAGAAAACAAAAAAAATACTCCTCCATCTCAAAAGAAAGAGACAAATTTTGAAGCTATCAATAAGGCTTTGAAAGAAAATACCCGTAAACCCAAACAAGAGGAAAAATCGACTTTAACGGATATAAAGAAATTGGAACAAAAAGAGGTGATTCCTTTTTTGACGGAATATGCCGAGAAGAATCCTGAAAACAAAATCCGCATCACCACTGAGTATGGGGAGATCATCGTGGAATTGTTTATGGACACTCCCTTGCACCGAGCCAATTTTATCCGACTGACCAAACTCGGTTATTTCGACACCAGCTTTTTTCACCGCGTGGACAGCGGGTTTGTTATACAGGGAGGAAATAGTGACCGCTGGGATACCCAAAGATTTCGGGCTGCACTCGGGCGCTACTTGATTCCGAGTGAGGCTTCTGCAAAATATCCACATGTTCGCGGAGCCTTTTCCATGGCAAAGTTTACTGAACAAAATATTAGTGACGCTTCTTCGCCATTTGAATTTTTTATTGTGCAGGGGAAAAATGGGGCTCCACATTTGGATGGAGAACACAGCGTTTTTGGCAGGGTGATTGCCGGAATGGATGTCGTGGACTCCATTGCTTCAGTAGATACCGGGCCTAACGAATGGCCGGTGAAAAATGTGTATATGAAAATTGAAATAGTGGATTAAGCTTCTTTTTCCAAACGGTGTTTTTCCGTTTTCTCGGCCAGCCGGTGTTCCAATATAGGCTCAATAAGAGTTTTTCGGACATTGCTTTTGAGAAAAGGAGAGCGTTCCAACTGGTTTTTCATTTTTTCTTCGGCTTGAAGATATTTATTGGTTCCCACTAAAATACGGGTTCCTTTGTCGAATTCTGTTTGTTCTTTTGCGGCGCTTTCTTTTATTTTTCGCTGGATGATTCCCTTTTTCAACATTTTTAAAAAACCTCCTCCTTTTTCGATATCCTTAAATAGTTCCAGGGCTTTTTCGCCAAACTGGCGGGTCAGGTTTTCCAAATAAAAACTTCCGCTTGCAGGATTTTCGATTTTATCAAAATAACTCTCATGCTTTAAAATCAACAATTGATTTCTGGAAATGCGGTCTCCAAACCTTTCTTCTCCGAAGGAAGCATGATCTTCTTCGCGAAAAATATCATCGTAAGGAGAATTGCTGATCCAATCCGCTCCTCCCAAAATTGCACTCATGCATTCTGTGGTCGTGCGGAGCATATTCACGTTATAATCGTAAATGCTTTTGTTTCTTTTAGTGGGAAATGCAATTACTTCTATTTCTTCGCAAGTGTTGTATTCACCGGCAATACTTGCATAAACTAGCCGGAGGGCTTTCAGTTTTGCAATTTCAAAGAAATAGTTGGAGCCCACAGAGGTTTTAAAGGTGATTTTTCCCGTTTTTCCCTTGAAAAAATGCAAATATTCATGAGCATGTGCTACTGCATAGGCAAGTTGCTGCGGAATGGTGGCTCCCGCATTTTCATATAGTGAAATATCCACCGAAAGTGTGGCCGCTTCTGTGTTTGCTGATTTTATTTTTTGTAAAGCTTCGTGATCGGAATCCAGATTTTTATACCAGTTTCCGGTGCGGGCTAAATTTCCTACAATATCAATTCCAAAAGTCAATTGATGATTTTTTCCGGACAGATACCTGCTGATTGTAGAAATATATGCAGGAGAAAGGAACTTAAATTCCAGAAAAACGGGAATCTTTTCAAGGTCGATTTGCTGAAGTACGGAAACCAAATCGATTTTTTCAGACTCCACAATCAGCCACAAACTTTCTGCTCCGCGATCGAGAACGTTTCGGATTTTCTTCAGGCCGGATTCTTCGGAAACAAGGGGTATTTTTTCACAGATTTTCCAGGTGGAGGGATTGGCGGGAATGAGGTTTTCTTCTACGTCTTCTACGTGATAAAAAGGCTTTATGTCCACCCCATCATTGGATTTGAAAATAAGGTTTTCGTAATCGGCACCTTTCAGATCAACCTGAATTTTTTGTTTCCACTCCTTTGCGGAAATTTTCGAAAAATCACTGAATAAATCTTTACTCATTTCCTTGTTTTTTTAGGCTATCGGTATATTCGATGATAAAAACTTCCTCATTTTCACGCTTCATATAATATTCTTCACGGGCAAATCGCTCCAATTCATCGAGGTCATCCATGCTGTTGATGATTGCGGTGTCCTTGCGGATTTGAGATTTGTAATATTCCTTGTTTTTTTCCAGTTCCTCGATTTGATGATCAAGCTCGCGATGAACCAACCAGGAATTGCTGTCCAAAAATAACATCCACACGGCAAATAATACCAACAATAATACGTATTTATTGCTGATAATACGAAACCATTTTTTTTGACGGAGTTGCTTCAAGCCCATGCTGCGAAACTACGAATTATAATATTTCCTAAAGTTTTTTCAATTGGAGAGTTTCCTGTATCCTATGGTGGATTTGACTGGAGATATTTTTACTTTATACAGTCCCTCACAATCGTCTGTACCACGTTCACACCCACTTCATTATATCGGTTGTAGGGGATGATGAGATCCGCGAATTCCTTGGTAGGTTCGATAAACTGCTGGTGCATGGGTTTTAATGTGTTTTGATAACGGTCCAAAACCTCGTCCATGTCACGACCGCGCTCGTGGATATCGCGCTTCAACCTGCGAATAAGTCGTTCATCACTGTCGGTGTGTACAAAAATTTTCAAATCAAAAAGCTTCCGAAGTTTTTCGTGAGCAAATACCAAAATACCTTCTACCAACAAAACTTTTTGAGGTCTGATGGTGATGGTTTCCGGGGAGCGGTTGTGTTCCTTAAAGGAATAAACGGGCTGCTCGACAGATTTGCCTTCTTTTAGAGCTTGCAAATGTTCCGTCAATAAATCGAAATCAATGGATTGAGGGTGGTCAAAATTGATTTTGCAACGTTCCTCATAAGTAAGATGGGAGTTGTCCTTGTAGTAGGAATCTTGGTAGATAATATCCACCTGTCCGCTTAATTCTTCGAGGATACGATGCACTACTGTGGTTTTGCCGCTTCCGGTGCCCCCGGCTATACCGATGATTTTCATTTTGTTGGGTTAATGGGTTAATGG
>CAYPGZ010000071.1:6114-9576 GCA_964410335.1 uncultured Flavobacteriaceae bacterium
CATGATGTTGTTATAGGTTTTTCCATTTACTTGGATTTCTCCTCGCAATCCGTATTTCACCGCGTGAATGCTTTCTTTCCTTTTTTCTGTCAACCAATCCGAATTGGCCAGAGGAGGATAAATATTTGGAATTCCTTCCCCGTTGGGTAAATGACATTGCACACAAAAATTAGTATATACTTTTTTTCCCGGGGAAAAGTTTTCGGGGGACGAGGAGATTTGTTCCACCTCTTTTTCAGCCGGAGAAAATAAACCTTCAGCCTGTTTATCTTGATTTTTACAGCTGTAAAATAGAAATAAAACGGCTATATATATTTTGATTTTCAAGTGTTTGAGATTTATTTATTAAAAAAAATAATTGAAGGCCTATAGTCTTATTGCCGGGGAATTAATTTTACTATCCCTAGACCTTCCACTCCTACATAAATAAAACCATCGGGTCCTTGCACTACACTTCGCACCCGACCGATACCCTCGAGAAGTTTTTCTCGTTTTATGACTTTTTCGCCTTCAAGCACATCGTGTTCCAAGTATTGAAATTTCAATGATCCCACCAAGAGGTTGCCTTTTAAATGTGGATATTTAGCTGAAGTAACAAAAACCATCCCGCTGGGGGCAATCGAAGGAGTCCAATAATGTATAGCTGAAATCATTTCCGGAGTTGCGCCGGGATAATCGATTTGTGTGCCGTTGTAATTTTGTCCTTTTGTCACCAACGGCCATCCATAATTTCCTCCTTTTTGAAGAATATTGATTTCATCACCTCCCATCGGACCGTGCTCGTGAATCCATATTTTACCTGTTTCAGGATGTACGGCCATGCCTTGTTGATTGCGTTGTCCATAGGCATAAATAGCTTTTAGGGCATTTTCGCCTTGCAGAAAAGGATTATCCTTAGGAATATTTCCGTCGGCCGTCAACCGATAGGTTTTTCCACCATCACGCGCAAGATTTTGAGGGTTGACTTCACGCTCGCCTCGTTCGCCAATCGTAAAATAAAGATAGCCTTCCTCATCAAAAACAATTCGGCTGCCAAAATGTTGTCCGGCAGTAGTGTTGGGTGTGGCTTTGTATAAAACTTCTTTTTGCACAAGGTGATCACCGTCCAATTGGGCGCGCATGATAGCTGTGTGACCGCCCTTTCCTTCTCCCTCGCTGGAGGCATAACTCAAATAAATCCACGGATTTTCAGGATAGTTGGGATGCAATTGTATATCCAGCAACCCCCCTTGCCCACGTACGTATATCTCCGGAAGATTCTTGATTTCCGTTTTTTTACCCTGTCGAAAGTGAATCAATTTGCCAACGCGTTCAGTAATCAACAGACTCCCATCGGGAAGAAAGGCCATTCCCCAAGGAACTTCGATGTCCGGAACAACGAGTTCGTAGGTGTAGGAACCCATTTCTTCCACAGATTCCCGGTTTTGTTTTTGTTGCCCACAAGCAGCAAAACATAATAATAATGACAAAAAGGAGAGCTTTATCCGTTTCATCCCATTTCTTTTAAGCGGAAAAATACAAATTTATCCGGCCTTCAATGAATGTTTTAGCGGAATTTTATGTTTTACTCGACACAGCCCCCACTGCCTTATCCTCTAATCATCACCAAAGCCCGTTTTTCTTTTTTTTGAAATCGGAAAAGCAACCATAGACTTGCAAGCAGACAAATCAAAACCACAGCGGCCAGCGGCATAAGGCTTATCGAGCTAAACTCAGCGATGAAGTAGGAAACTACTGCCCCAAAACACATTTTCAAACTACCGATTAAGGCCGAAGCACGACCCGCACGTTTTTCAAAAGGAACAAGCGATAGAGCAGTGGTATTCGGGTTCTGAAAACCTAAAAGAAAAAGGATAAGAAATACTAAGATGAAGGTAATATAAAAATTGGCTCCAAGGAGGGCATTCAATAATAACAAAGCAGACAAAACGGACAGGAGAATACCATTGATGATAGTCACCCGAAAGACGGGATAGCGCTTAAGCACCGCACGATTAATTTGACTCCCTATAATTAACCCCAGCGCATTGATTCCAAAAATATATCCGAATTCGGTGTGCGAAAGTCTGTAAAAATCCTCAAACAATACGGGAGCGTGTGAAATATAAGCAAAAAGCACCCCCACGGTAAGACTTCCACTCAGCGAAAAGGTAAAGAAAATTTTATTGGTGAAAATATCGTAATATTTAAGAGCCATTTTTTTGGGTTTCAGGCTAACGCTATTATCCGGCTCAGTACTTTCCGGCAAGAAAAATAAAATACTGGTGAAAATTACTAACGCAAAAATGGCTAGAATAAGAAAAATATAATGCCAGGTATAGGTGGAAATAACCAAAGTACCTACCGTGGGTGCAATAATGGGAGCTCCACCCATGATGAGCATAAGAAAAGAAATTGCGCGAGCCACTTCCCGTGGTGGAAAAACATCCCGAACAACTGCTTTTGCGGCAACCATTCCGGCAGAAGCACCCAAAGCAAGAAAAAACCTGGAAGCGATTAACCACTCCAAGCTGGGCGAATAAAAACAACTCAAAGAAGCCAATACATACACCCCTAATCCGAAGAGTAGAGGTTTCTTTCGACCAAATTTATCCATCAAAGGACCGTAGAGCAATTGACCCAAAGCAAGACCGATAAAATAACTGGTAAGGGAGACCGCCACAGAAGCTTTAGTTTCCTCAAACTCCCGTGCGATAAACTCAAAACTCGGCAAATACATATCGATGGAAAATGGGCCGAGGGCAATCATCGTCCCCAGCACAAACAAAATAATTTTTTCCTGTTTTTTGTCTCTTTTTGCCGTGTGGTTTTGCATAGTGCAAAGGTCGGGTATTCCCCATTATTAAAGGGATAAAGCAGATTGATTTAACGAATAATTGACATGAAAAAATCTATTGAATAAAATAAGGGGCTTTTTATGGCTCTTTTTGTATATTCGCACCTTGAAATTTTAGAGGCAGACAAGGTGTGAAGAACAGTATTTATCTGCCTCATACATAAAACGGGGTGTAGCTTAGTCCGGTTAAAGTGCGCGTCTGGGGGGCGCGAGAGCGGTGGTTCGAATCCACTCACCCCGACTTTATCCGCTATCAAACATAACCAAAAAAACATCTAAAATATATGATTTTTAGGTGTTTGTGTAAAAAAGAATAAGTTCAAAGCATTCCGAGCAGGGAGGAGATTCTCAAAGGATCTTAGCCTGATTTTCTGTTCCTGATTTCTTTTCCTGATTTCTGTTTTCCTATCACTTGTCTTTCTCACTTTCATTCCTTGAAACAAATCTATTTGTAAGCTTCCCCTAACTAGCTACATTCAAAATTAAAGAATTATAATCAATGTTGTTGCTTATGTCTTGTTGGAATGTGGGAAACTCTTGATGGCCATGTGCGGCTAGGAGTTTTCCATATTCTCAAAACATTATCGAAACCAAGTCATCCTCAGAAACATCGGTGAAGTATTCCT
>CAYPGZ010000072.1:0-9303 GCA_964410335.1 uncultured Flavobacteriaceae bacterium
GATGATTATGCCGTAGAAGCTGATGAAGTGGAATTCACATTCACTTTCCATTCTCCTAACGGAGAGGTAAACATCTTTGATGGTGTTTTTGTGAAAGCGGATATTCCAGACTATGATTCTGATTATTCAACTACTCTTGCAAGCGACACCTATCGCTTTGTGCAAGTTGAAAAATCCGGAACCACTTACACACTTACTTATTTACACTAATCATCTATTGATTGTTTGTACGGAAAACCGTCCAGGATTTACTGGACGGTTTTTTTATGACATATATTCAATAATTTTAATGGAACTGCAAAAGCCACAATCTCTTCATTGCTTATCTTCGCCATATGAAGTCAAAACAACAAAACAAAATCCACGGCATCCACGCTGTTGAAGAAGCCCTCAAAACCAATCAGCCTATTGATAAGGTATTTCTTCAAAAAGGATTTCAGAGTGAAGGGCTAAAAAAGCTGGAAAGCCTGCTTCAAAAAAAGGGAATCCCGGTTTCTTATGTTCCCCTGGAAAAACTAAACCGTGTGTCCGCAGGAAATCATCAAGGAGTTGTGGCCAATATTTCCCCAATTCAATTTGAGGAAATGCAAAACCTCATCCCAAAGATAATAGAGAGAGAAAAAAAACCTTTATTCCTCTTGTTGGATGAAATAAGCGATGTGCGAAATCTCGGAGCCATTATTCGTACTGCAGAATGCTGTGGAGTAAATGCAATTTTACTTCCAAAGCATGGTGGTGCTGCAATTAATGAGGAAACCGTAAAAACTTCCGCGGGAGCAATTTTCAACATGCCCATTTGCAAAGTAGATCATTTGAAAGATGTTATATTTTTTCTCCAATCTTATGAAGTGCAAATCGTGGCAGCAACCGAAAAAACAGACACCTTGGTGTATGATGTAGATTTTATGCAGCCTACCGCCATCATTATGGGAAGCGAAGGAAAAGGAGTTTCTCCTTCGCTTTTAAAACTTTCCGCACAAAAAGCAAAGCTTCCTCTAATGGGAAAAATATCTTCGTTGAATGTTTCCGTTGCTTGTGGTGCTTTTTTATACGAAGCAGTAAGACAAAGACATTTGTAAAACACCGGAAACTGATTTATCGCCAAACCAAAAAGCATTTACAAATTCATTTAAAAACCATGCATATCCATTTTATAGCCATCGGAGGAAGCGCAATGCACAACCTTGCTTTGGCGCTTCATCAAAAAGGAGAAAAGGTTACGGGCAGCGATGATGTATTTTTTGAGCCCTCAAAAAGTCGACTGCAAAAAAAGGGTCTTTTGCCGGAAAAAACGGGATGGTTTCCGGAAAAAATCACCCGCGAAATCGATGTCGTTATTTTAGGAATGCACGCAAAAGCCGATAATCCGGAATTGCTGAAAGCACGGGAACTCGGTCTCGAAATCTACTCTTATCCCGAGTTTTTATATGAACATTCAAAAAATAAAACCCGCGTAGTTATTAGTGGTTCTCACGGTAAAACCAGCATTACCGCAATGATTTTGCACGTCTTGCATTATCACGACAAAAAAGTGGATTATATGGTGGGCGCGCAATTGGAAGGGTTCGACACCATGGTGCACCTGACTTCGGAAAATGATTTCATGCTCCTGGAAGGAGACGAATACCTTTCTTCTGCATTGGATTTAAGGCCCAAATTTCATTTATACAAACCCAATATTGCTTTACTGAGTGGTATTGCTTGGGATCATATCAACGTGTTTCCCACTTTTGAAAATTATGTGGAACAATTTGAAATCTTCATAGAAACCTTAATGCCCGGGAGTGTGTTGGTGTATAATGAAGAAGATCCGATTCTGGAGGAAATTGTGCAAAAATCAACTCGTCCTACACGAAAACAAGCCTATCACACCCCCGATTATCACATTGAGAATGGCACGACTTTTTTGGAAACACCCGAAGGACCTATGCCCATCTCCATTTTTGGGAAACACAACCTCAACAATCTGGCGGGAGCAAAATGGATCTGTCAATTGATGGGGGTAGATGAAGAAGATTTTTATGAAGCTATTTCCTCTTTCAAAGGAGCCGCCAAACGAATGGAAAAAATTGCCGAAACCAATGATTACACGGTATTTAAGGATTTTGCGCATAGTCCATCAAAAGTAACTGCCACGGTGGAAGCGGTAAAAAATCAATATCCAAATCGGAAAACCATTGCCTGTCTCGAACTTCACACCTATAGCAGCCTCAATGCCGATTTTTTGAGAGAATACTACAACTCGCTTAACCTCGCAGATGAGGCCGTTGTTTTTTATTCTCCTAAAGCCGTTAGGCTTAAAAAACTCGACCCAATTTCTGTAGAAATTATTCATAAAGCTTTCGGCAGAAAAGATTTGCAAGTCTTTACTGAACCCATCGATTTCGAAAAGTATTTAAAAAATAAGAATCTAAAAAACTCAGTATTATTGCTGATGAGTAGTGGGAATTATGGCGGGTTGGATCTGGAAGAAGTTTTTGGGAGCTAAAGTTGTTTTCCGAGAAATGATATAAAGCCATATTCTGTATTATGTAATATAGGGCTTTATGTTAAAAAACTTTTCGCTGTAAATGCTTATCTTTGAATTCATTTAACCATTGGGAATTGACGCAAAATGGTCTTTTTGTTCCTACACGGTTCAGAAACAAGAAGCCCCTCTTATCTGTTTTACTCGGAAAATTTAGAGGAGTTCATTTTGAAAAAATACTGAATGTTGGAAAAATCGGTTTCGTTTTCCATAAAAAACTGGGCTGAAAGTGATCGACCCCGCGAAAAGCTGCTTCAGAAAGGAGAGACCTCTCTGAGTGATGCAGAACTTATTGCTATTCTAATCGGTTCAGGGAATAGTTCGGAAAGTGCAGTACAACTCGCCAAAAGAATTCTTGCCGGTTCAGAAAACAATCTCAATGCACTGGGAAAACTGTCGGTCAAGCAATTGATGAAATTTAAAGGAATTGGAGAAGCAAAGGCAATCACGATTATCGCCGCAATGGAATTGGGTCGAAGACGAAGAGCTGAAGAAGCCGTGAAGAAGAAAAAAATAGACTCCAGTCTGGCGGCATTTGAGCTTATGCAACCGGTAATCGGAGACTTGCTGCACGAAGAATTTTGGATCATTTATCTAAACAATTCTCACAAAATCATTCAGAAGTTTCAAGTGAGCAAAGGGGGAATCACCAGTACGGTGGTGGACGTGCGGATTGTGATGAAGAATGCGTTGGAAAATGGAGCAACCGCACTTATTCTGGCGCACAATCATCCCTCCGGTACGCTAAAACCCAGTCATCAAGATAAGGAGATTACTCAAAAATTAATAAAAGCAGGGAACAGCCTTGACATAAAAGTATTAGATCATCTCATCATTACTCAAAAATCTTATTTTAGCTTTGCCGATGAAGGAATGATTTGACAATCCTTAATTTCCACTCCCATGCTTTTAATCTATACCGAAAAACTCACTCCACGGATCAATTACGCCTTTCGGCAGGTGTGCGGAAGGATTTTGGGTTTAGAAGTGAGCTTTACTTCCAAGATTGAAGATTTTATTGCCCATGGGGGAATGAAGCTCTCTTACGGAAAGCAGAAAATGGGGAACGAATTTTTTGTTCAGCAGGTGGATTTATTGTCTCAACAAGGTTTGTCTGACCTCGAAATAAAAATAAGCAAATGGGGAGATATCCCGTGTTTTTTTAAGGTTTCGGAACAAAGTGATATCCCCTTTGATATTTTTGCCGCATCGTTCTATCTTTTGAGCCGGTATGAAGAATACCTTCCTTTTGTAAAAGATTCCTCCGGGAGATTTCCGGCAGAGGAAAGCCTGGGGTTTAAACACGGCTTCCTTCGCAAACCCATCGTGGATATGTGGGCTTTTAAGTTTGGGAAATTACTGCTACAGCGTTTTCCCGATGAAAAATTTACTCCAAAAAAAAGTAATCTGAAAATAATTGTTGCGGTGGCCGAAGCTTACCGATACCGAAAAAGAGGAGTGGTCAGAACTTTTGGAGGCGTAATGCGTGACCTGTCGCAACTTAAACCGGCTTTGTTGCTGGAAAGATTCAGAGTTTTGGCGCTAAATCGGAAAGATCCCTATGATATTTTTAATAATCTGGTACGCTTTCTGAAGAAAAAAAAACTGACTTTTCAGTTTATGTTTCAATTGAGCGATTATTCCAGAATCAATAAAAACCTAAGTTATCACAAAAGAAAATATCGCTCTCTGATTAAGTCTATGGGCGATTATGCCAAAACCGGATTGTTGCTGGGAAATGAAGCCATCACCGATTTGGAAGTGCTCCGAAGCGAAAAACGTCGCTATCAAGATATCACCAATTGTCCTTTGGAACTCGTGCTCAATAATCGGTTTAATTTGAATTTACCCGAAGCCTATAACAATTTCGATAAACTCGAACTCAAAAGGGATTACTCCATGGGATATGTTAATTCAGTGGGATTTCGTGCCGGCACTTCCAGCCCTTTTTTGTTTTATGATATTGCTTTAGAACGAATTTCGCCTTTAATTGTTGAACCCTATGTTTTCAACAGCAAGATTTTTAAACGAGCTCACCTTTCTTCGGTGAGAGATGAGCTTTTGGAAGCGGTGGAAGAAACACGAAAAGTCTCCGGTAACCTAAACCTTATTTTTGAAAATATCGATTTTTCCACGCCGAATAATCGCGGAAAGTTGATGGATTTGATCGAACGTATTCAAGATGGATTGACGGGATAAAAAAAAACAGATATTCTTGCATACTGAAGAGCATGAAAAATATTACCGACATATTTTTTGATTTGGATCACACCCTCTGGGACTTCGATAAAAATTCGGCCTTGGCTTTTGAGGCAGTATTTGCAAAAAATAAAATCGAAGTCGAATTGTCCGCGTTTTTGGAAATCTATGTTCCGATAAATCATCATTATTGGGAAGAGTACAGATATGGCAAAATCCTTCAGAAAGATTTACGGTTCAATAGACTACAAGACACTTTTACGGAGTTGAAGATTCAACTTTCCAAAGAAAAAATCCGGCAAATTTCAGAAGAATATATACAGCATTTGCCCAAATCAAATCATTTGTTCCCGGATGTGATTGAGGCTTTGGAGTATTTATATAAAAAATATAACCTACATATTATCACTGATGGATTTGAGCCGGTACAGTGGAAAAAACTGCACAATTCAAATATCAATCATTATTTTAAAAGCGTAACCACTTCGGAAGAAGCCGGAGCAAAAAAACCAAACGCTATGATTTTTGATTGTGCTATAAAAAAAGCCGGATGCAATAAAAATACTGCCTTGATGATAGGCGACAATTTAGAAGCCGATGTGCAAGGCGCTCTGAAATACGGCATGCAAGCCGTTTATTTTTCAACCAATACCAATCATGACGGCATCACAATCGATTCCCACCGACATTTGATGAAAATGCTTTAAATTTTGATTATGAGAAAATTGTTTTTTATTTCAAGTATTCTGTTTCTCTTTATGCCAAAGGATTTGAGGGCACAGGAGTTAAATAACTATAAGTATGTAATCGTTCCCAAAAAATTTGGGTTTTTGGCAGAACCGGACAAATATCAATTGAATTCCATGACGGTATTCTTATTCAACAAATATGGTTTTGAAGCCATCATGGAAGGAGAAGCCTTGCCGGAAGATTTGAAAAAAAATCCTTGTTCTGCCTTGCACGCCGATGTGCTTTCAGATTCCGGAATGTTTTCTATGATTACCAAAGTGAAAGTGGTTTTAAAAAATTGTACCCAACAAACTCTTTTTGAAAGTAAAGAAGGTAGGAGCAAGCAAAAAGAATATAAATTCTCCTTTCAGGAAGCTTTACGAGATGCATTTACTTCCATAGAGATGCTGAATTATAAATATGAACCTGCTTCGGAAGAAATCATTGAATCAGAGGAAAAACCGGAGCTCATAACAAATATAAATGCAGCATATACCTTCGAAAATCAAGAATATATCCTTTCAAAAAAAGAAGAACATTGGATTTTAAAACGTCCTGAAGTCGAAAAACCGGTTGCTTTTTTATATAAAACCCACACCACTAATTTTGTTTTCCGTTCCGAAGAAATTACCGGGACAGCCTATTTTGATAATCAGGAAAATCTTGTGGTCGAATATTTTGATGAAAACGCAGGGAAGTTGGAAAAGCGGGTTTATGAGAAAAGCAAATGAGCTTCCCGGAAACTTGTCAGGTCAATACCCATATTTTTTCTTCCATCGATTTTTTAAAAACAGGCGCAATTGTTCTTCACGTTTATTATTTCCCGGTTCGTAAAAAACACTGTTTTTGATTTCTTCCGGTAAAAATTCGAGTTCGGCAAAGTTTTGTTCGTAATCGTGGGCATATTTGTATTCTTTTCCGTATCCCAAATCCTTCATCAATTTTGTTGGAGCATTCCTGATGGCGAGAGGTACAGACAAATCTCCTGTTTGGCGAACGATTTTTTGAGCTTTGTTGATGGCCATATAACTGGCGTTACTCTTTTCCGAGGTGGCCAAATAAATTGCACACTGACTCAAAATAATTCGGGCTTCGGGATAACCGATATTGGTAACGGCTTGAAAAGTATTGTTGGCCATTACCAAAGCGGTGGGATTGGCATTTCCGATATCTTCACTGGCCAGAATAATCATTCGCCTTGCGATAAATTTTAAGTCTTCTCCACCTTCAATCATCCTTGCTAACCAATAAATGGCGGCGTTGGGATCGCTGCCGCGGATTGATTTGATGAACGCAGAAATAATATCATAGTGTTGCTCCCCTGTTTTGTCATACCGCACCGTGTTTTGCTGAACTTTTTGCAATACCAAATCATTGGTGATATTTATTTTTTTTGAAGCCTCGGAATTCACGATAAGTTCAAAAATGTTTAGCAACTTTCGAGCATCACCACCACTCAACCGCAGTAAGACATCGGTTTCTGTCAGTTGAATATCTTTCTCTGAAATCTTCTTATCATCGGATATTGCCCTCTGCAACAATTGCAGCAATTCGGGTTTTCCAAATTCATTTAATACATACACCTGACACCGCGATAACAAGGCGGGAATGACTTCAAAACTTGGATTTTCTGTGGTTGCCCCGATTAAGGTAACCCAGCCTTTTTCCACCGCCATCAGTAAAGAATCTTGTTGGGACTTGCTGAACCGATGAATCTCATCGATAAACAAAATCGGGTTTCTGGTGGTAAACAAGCCTTCACTTTTTTTGGCTTTATCAATCACTTCCCGTACCTCTTTCACGCCACTGTTGATAGCACTCAAGGTGTAAAAAGGACGATCTGTCTCGTTTGCAATAATATTTGCCAAGGTGGTTTTTCCCGTGCCGGGAGGTCCCCAAAAAATCAACGAGGGAATACTGCCACTCTTTATTTGCTCGGTCAAAGCCCCATTTTTTCCCGTAAGGTGGGGTTGGTTGAGGTAATCCTCTAACTTCCGGGGGCGCATGCGTTCTGCCAAAGGTTTGTCCATAAAAACAAAATTACTACATTGAACGACAATTTTACAGGAAATGATATTTCGGTCGCAATTTTGTAAGCAATAAGTTGACATTTGCCCAAAAACACACAAGCCTACTCGACCAAAGCAGGAATTTTAGACGTATATATTTTGAAAAATATCCACCAACCCGAATTTACAACAGGCACAATTGCATATCCTTTGCTTTTTGTGTTGACGATTTGGATTATTTTTTGGATAGAAATCCGTTTTGACTTTAATTTTAATGACTTTGGAGTTCGCCCTTGGTCGTGGGAAGGGCTGCGAGGAATTCTTTTTTCTCCTTTTATTCACGGCGACATCGGTCATTTGGCGAGCAATTCCGTTCCTCTGCTTGTACTTTCCATGTCATTATTTTATTTTTATCGAAAAATCAGTTGGACCGTGCTCGGCTTCGGTTTCCTGTTGACCGGCGTGTTGACCTGGTTTATAGGCGATCCCGGTTCGACGCACATCGGGGCGAGCGGCGTGGTTTATTTGTTGGCTTCCTTTCTTTTTTTCAAAGGAATTTGGTCCAAAAACTACCGATTGACCGCTTTGGCCTTAATCGTGGTATTCCTCTATGGAAGTTTTGTTTGGGGGTTATTGCCAATCGAAAACGGAATTTCTTGGGAAGGTCATCTTTCCGGAATGATTTCAGGAATTTTATTTGCCTTGATTTTTAGGAAATATGAAATCCCTATCCGAAAATATGAATGGGAAAATGAGGAATATCAGGAGGAAGAAGATGAATTTATGAAGCATTTTGATGAGGATGGGAATTTTATAGAATCAGTACCGGAAGAAGATATTAAACTCAAAGAAGAAATTAAGATTATATATCGCTATAAAGAAAAGGATTCCAAAAAAGATGCAGGGTCGGGAAGATAGTGTTGCCATAGATGAAAATGTCGGAGGCTCACGATACAAAATCTTTTGACCAAAAAAATATGAGTATCACCTTGATGGCTAAACCAAATAAAAACCAGCTTTGAAAACAGTATCGCAAATTGCAAACATTCTAAAAAAAGCCGATCAATCCAAAACTCCCTGTCCGCCAATTCGCGGATATTTTGAGGGGAAAGATTTAGAAAAAGCCTATCGTGTACAGGAATTTATCCGTGATGAAAAAATCGTCAACGGACAAAGAATTGTCGGAAAAAAAATAGGCTTGACCTCAAAAAAAGTGCAGGCGCAACTCGGTGTGGACGAGCCGGATTTTGGTGTTTTGCTGGACAAAATGCAAATCCGGGATGGCGATATGCTTCCCTTTCATGAGCTCATGCAGCCCAAGGCCGAAGCCGAAATTGCTTTTGTGCTGAAAAAAGATTTAAATGAAAGGAAACCTAGTATCGAGGATATAAAATCCGCCATAGACCATGCCCTAATCGCTATCGAGATTGTGGGTAGCCGAATTGAAAATTGGAACATCCGGATCACCGACACTATCGCCGACAATGCCTCTGCGAGTCATTTTGTATTGGGCAAACAAAAAGTTGCTTTGGAAAACTTGGATTTGGAAAACTGCCAAATGCAGCTATGGGTTAACGGCAAATTGGCTTCCGAGGGCACCGGAAAAGCCTGCCTGGGCAATCCCTTGAACGCTGTTCTTTGGTTGGCCGACAAAATGGCGGAAATAAAAAACCCCTTGAAAAAAGGGGAAATTGTTTTGTCCGGGGCTTTGGGGCCGATGGTGGATTTAAAGCCCGGGGATAAAGTGGAAGCTGAAATTGATGGTTTGGGAGAAGTTAGGTTTACTGTTCAGTAGAATCTATCCTTTCTGTTTCAATAAATTCTCGATTGGTTCTTCCA
>CAYPGZ010000073.1:0-9124 GCA_964410335.1 uncultured Flavobacteriaceae bacterium
GCAACGATTTGGATGTCAAGTGGTTATCACAAAACACAGAAGGCTGGACAAATTTTTTAGCTTGTCTAAAAGCCTATCTGGAATATGGCATTAACTTACGCAAAGGGGCATTTGACTATATGAAAACCTAATTTCAATCCAGTGTATCCTTCTTCGTTTTTAAAGATTGTTGCTTCCGGAGACTTTGAAATTTTTTAAAAATAGAATCTACATTTCCGGTTTTTCTTCCCGGGGTAATGCTGTCTGTTTTGAAAGTCAATGAATCAAGAATATCCCTACCTTCTTTCAATCTTCTTCTCACTTCTTCATACATCCGCAAATTGATTTTAAATTTATGGAGATAATACTCTTGGCTCGAAGCTAATTGCGCACTATCGATATCGTATTTTTGAAATATAAAAGCCTTAGGATCAGAGATTTTTCGGTTGGAATTTGCCTGAGGTGTACTTCTTAACGCATCGATTAATGCCATATCATAAAGAATATCTGTCATCTTTTCCTCCTCAATCAAATTCTTGGGCTTTTTCACCTTATCCGTATTTTGACAGGAAAGAATCGAAAAACCGATTAATAGGTATAAATATGTTTTATAAATCTTCATCCAAGGTCTCGCTTATCTTTCAAAAACAAGGCGTTCTGCATTTTTCACCTCGAGGACTTTAAAATTTTTATATACCAATCGTCCGTTTACAAAGGTATGCGTTACGCGGGATTTAAAATTTGTCCCCTCAAAGGGCGACCACCCGCATTTATATAAAATATTATCGCGATTTACTTTCCATGGAGAGTTTAGATCCACCAACACCAAATCAGCTTTGTAGCCTTCGCGGATAAAGCCTCTTTTTTCTATCTGAAAAAGGATTGCAGGATTGTGACTCATCTTTTCCACAATTTTTTCTAAACTGATTTTTCCTCTATGATAAAACTCCAACATCGCCGGCAAAGCGTGCTGCACCAAAGGTCCTCCGCTTGGTGCTTTGGTATAGACGTTTTGTTTTTCTTCTTTGGTGTGCGGCGCATGGTCGGTGGCGAGCACGTCCAAGCGATCATCTAGAAGAGCTTTGAAAAGCGCGTCCCGGTCTTTTTCGGATTTCACAGCCGGGTTCCATTTGATGAAAGTACCTTTTTCAGCATAATCTGCATCGCTGAACCAGAGGTGATGAATACAAACCTCCGCAGTGATTTGTTTGTCTTTCAAGTCTTTTTTATTGCTGAAAAGTTCCAATTCTTTTGCTGTGGAAACATGAAAAACATGCAGTCTGGCACCGGTTTTTTTTGCCAAGCTTACCGCTTTTGAAGAAGACAAAAAACAAGCTTCGGCACTTCTGATTTCGGGATGTTTTTCGATGGGGATATCCTCGCCATATTCCCGGATATAAGCTTTCAGGTTATTTTGCACCGTGGTTTCATCTTCGCAATGAGCAGCAATCAATACCGGAGAATTCTTGAAAATCTCTTCTAAGATCTTTTCATCATCCACCAACATATTTCCGGTGGAAGAGCCCAAAAACAATTTTAATGCCGGTGTGGTTTTAGGATTGATTTTTTTGATTTCCTCCAGGTTATTATTAGTGCCGCCAAACATAAAAGAATAATTCGCTACAGAAGAAGCTTCTGCAATCTTGAATTTTTCTTCAAAAAGTTCCGCAGTAGTAGTTTGAGGAGAAGTGTTTGGCATCTCGATAAAAGAGGTAATTCCTCCTGCCACGGCGGCCTTAGAACCGGTTTCGATGGTTTCTTTGTGGGTTAATCCCGGCTCCCTAAAATGCACCTGGTCGTCAATGACACCGGGTAAAAGATATTGCCCCTCGGCATCAATAATTTGGGTTTCATTGGATTTTACACTTATCGAGGATGAAATTTCGATAATATGCCCATTTTCCACATACACATCGCCTTCTACGATTTTCCCTTCGTTGACGATCTTGGCGTTCTTAATCAATACTTTATTCATACTTCCTTGCCAATCAGGCTTTTAATTTTCATTTTTATGACTCCAAATATCCCTTCGGAGATGATATGTCCGCTCATTTTTGATTTTCCATAAACACGATTCGTGAAGATAATAGGCACTTCCACGATTTTATATCCCAAAAGCCGTGCCTTGTATTTCATTTCGATTTGAAAAGCATACCCGACAAATTGTATGCTGTCAAAATTAATGTGTTCCAGCACTTTACGACGATAACACACAAAACCGGCAGTAGTGTCAGTAATGTTCATGCCCGTGATAAAATTCACATATTTCGAAGCGAGATAGGACATAAGCACCCGATTTAACGGCCAGTTTACCACATTTACGCCGGAAATATAACGAGAACCAATTGCTACATCCGCTTTCTGTTTAACACACGCATTATAAAGTCGTGTCAAATCGTTGGGATTGTGGGAAAAATCGGCGTCCATCTCAAAAATAAATTCATAATCTCGCTTCAAAGCCCATTCAAATCCATGGATATAAGCTTTTCCGATACCTTCCTTTTTTTTCCGAACTTCCAAAAAAAGTGAATCAGGAAATTCCTTTTGCAATTCCCGGGTTTTTTCTGCTGTTCCATCGGGCGAACTGTCATCTACCACCAAAATATGAAAACCACGACCCTGTGAGAAAATGCTCCGCACAATACGTTCGATATTCTCGATTTCGTTGTAAGTGGGAATAATTATGAGGCGCTGGGGCATTTGGAAAATTTTACGCAAAAATAATCATATTCCCTTGCAGATTGTCTGTTGGAGCATTCCTTTTATCTTTGTCGGAAAAAAATTGGCTATGGAAGCGATTGAGCGCCAATATTTCCCAACCGATTGGATTACCCTTTCGCTTTTGTCTGTGCTGATTTTTTTATTGTTAGCGCGGGTTTTCTTTCCTCAACGCTTTGAACATTTCCTCAAACTTCCCTTTTCGAGACGTTTTTTTCAATCCGATCGGAAAGACAAAAACCGGTTGACGGACGGTTTTAGTTTATTGTTTTACGCCGCCCACATCGTATTGGTTTCGCTTTTTATCACAATTGTTTTTTCCGTTTTCGGTTTCGAAAGGGAAAATCCCAAAACCTTTTTCATCCAAATCCTCGTGGTTTACACTCTTTTTTTCTCATTCAAATATTTTTTAGAAAAAATAATAGGCGACATTTTCAAGATGGATAAAACCGTAGATCAATATCTTTTTTCTAAAATATCGGCTCGCAACTACCTTGCTCTCTGCTTATTTCCTGTTTTATTATTATTTGTATATACTTTCGAACCCTCGGAAATTATGATAGGGTGCAGTATAGGAATACTCCTGTTGCTCAACCTTTTATTTTTAGTCGATATCTATCAAAAAAACCGCTCTTTAATTTCTTCAAATTGGTTCTATTTTATTTTATATCTTTGCACTTTCGAAATCGCACCGTATTTTATCCTGTACAAAGCATTCGAAACCGTCTAAAACAAAGGACAACTAATTAAAAACGAGAGATTTATGAAAGTGAAGACTATTTTGGTGTCCCAGCCCGAGCCCAGTCAAAATTCCCCATACATTGACTTGATTGAGAAGCAAAAGGTAAAAATAGACTTCATCCCTTTCATTCATGTGGAAGGTGTTTCCTCTAAAAATGTACGGGAGCAAAAAGTGGATATCAAAGCCTATTCTGCCATCATTTTGACCAGCAGAAATGCCGTGGATCATTTTTTCCGCCTTGCCGCCGAATTGCGTTACGAGGTGCCCGATTCGTTGAAATATTTTTGTCAAAGCGAGGCTGTTGCTTTTTATTTACAAAAATATGTGGTGTACAGGAAACGGAAGATTTATGTGGGAAAAAACACTTTTGCAGAACTTATTCCGCTTATCAAGAAATATAAAAACGAAACCTTTTTGCTTCCTTCTTCGGATGTGTTGAAACCCGAAATCCCGAAGTTGCTCAACAAACTCGGCGTGAAATGGAAAAGGGCTATTTTTTATAAAACCGTAATCAGTGACTTATCAAATTTACGGGATGTTTTTTATGATATTTTAGTTTTTTTCAGTCCGAGTGGAATAAAATCCCTTTTTGAAAACTTCCCGGATTTTGAACAAAAAAACACGCGAATAGCCGTGTTTGGAAACACCACCATCAAAGCCGCAAAAGAGCACGGATTGACAATTAATATCAAAGCGCCAACTCCCGAAACCCCGTCCATGACGATGGCTTTGGAAAAATATATTCAAGAAGTAAACAAACGATGAGTTTTAAAATATAGAAGAAATTCCTATTGAGAAGTCAAAAAAAAGCGCGATTCAAAAGAATCGCGCTTTTTTCTTATGATAGAAACTAGTTATTATTTACTTGAAATCGAGCCTTCCAAAATTTCATCATTGGCATATTCCTTAAACTTCTCGAAGTTCTTTTCAAAGGCGCTTACCAATTCTTGAGCTTTCTTGTCATAAGCTTCTTTATCGGCCCACGTATTTTTTGGGTTGAGCACTTCACCAGGAACTTCCGGAACGGAAACCGGCATATTCAACCCAAAAATTTCATGGGTGATATAATCGGTTTGGTTCAGCTTTCCGGCAAGAATTGCCCTAATCATTGCACGGGTGTATTGCAGTTTCATCCTCGATCCGATTCCGTAAGGGCCGCCGGTCCAGCCGGTATTTACCAACCAAACATTCACGCCGGCATCTTTCATTTTCTTACTCAACATTTCGGCATAACGTGTGGGATGCAGCGGCATAAACGGAGCACCAAAGCATGCGGAGAAATTAGGTTGAGGTTCATTAACTCCGGCCTCGGTTCCGGCAACTTTTGCGGTATATCCACTGATGAAATGATAAGCCGCTTGTCCGGGCGTCAGTTTGCTGATAGGAGGCAATACTCCAAAAGCATCTGCCGTAAGGAAAAAGATGTTTTTGGGATTTTTTCCTAACGAAGGTTTTGCTATATTATTGATATGATAAATCGGATAGCTGACCCGCGTATTTTGCGTAATCGAAGTATCGGAAAAGTCCACATTTCCATCTTCATCGAGGATGACATTTTCCAAAATAGCACCGAATTTAATAGCGTTAAAAATATCCGGTTCCTTCTCTTCGGAAAGGTCGATTACCTTGGCATAGCATCCTCCTTCAAAGTTAAAAATCACATCTTCTGAAGTCCAGCCGTGTTCATCATCACCAATTAATTTTCGTTCTGGATCGGCCGAAAGTGTGGTTTTTCCGGTTCCGGAAAGACCAAAGAAGACGGCAGTGTCGCCATCCTCACCCACATTTGCCGAACAATGCATCGACAAACAGTTTTTCTGCACCGGCATGATAAAGTTCAAAGCCGAAAAAATTCCTTTCTTAATTTCACCTGTATAAGCTGTTCCGCCGATAAGGGCAATTTTCTTACCAAAATTCAAAATGGCGAAATTGTGTTGGCGCGTTCCGTCACGTTCAGGATCTGCCATAAATCCCGGTGCGTTTACAATTAGCCAATCTTTTTCAAAACCGTCTAATTCACTTTCTTCGGGACGCAAAAACATATTATAGGAAAATAGATTTCCCCATGGTGTCTCGTTGATTACCCGAATATTCAGGCGATAATCTTGATCTGCACACGCATAGCAATCGCGAACATACACTTCTTCTTGTTCCGAAAGATAGTCTGTCACCCTTTTATATAAAGCGTCAAATTTTTCCGGCTCAAAAGGGATGTTGATGTCTCCCCACCAAACTTCATCTCGTGTCACCTCATCTTTTACGATGAAACGATCTTTGGGTGAACGCCCGGTAAATTCACCGGTATTCACGGCAAGGGCACCGGAGCTGGCTTCGACGCCTTGACCTTTTTCGAGCGTTATGTTATGGAGTTCTTCGGGGGTTAGCTGATAGCGGATGTTGTCGTTTTCTATTCCGTATTCCGACAAGGATACTTTCTTCATTTTACTGTTAGCCAACATAAAATTATGGATGTTGTGGTTGATACCGCAAAAGTATAAATTATTTCGCGAGCTTATGAGGATTTTTCTGTTTTCCCCGTTTTTTTCAGTGCAGTTATCAACAAAACTACCCAAGCAACTATCAGCAATCCCCCACCCAATGGTGTGAGCAAGGCGATTTGGGTTAACTCAAAAAGCACTAAAAGATATATCGAACCGGAAAAAAGAATTATTCCAAAGAGGAGTAAATAAAAAATTATTTTTTGCGATTTTTCCGACAAAAAATTAAACGTGCCTACGAGTAACAGCAACAAGGCGTGGTACATTTGGTATCGCACTCCGGTTTCAAAACTGTCTAAAGCTGCTGTATCGAGAATTTTTTCGAGGGCATGTGCGCCAAATGCTCCCAAAATAACTGCGGTTAATCCGAAAAGGCTTCCTGCTACAAGAAAATATTTTTTCATGTGTTTATTTTTTAAACAAGCATTTTATGTGTTTGGAGCGGTTTATTTTTAGGGGTTCATATTTAGGAAACCTCAATTCAAACCTCGCTAATCCTTAAAAAAAAACTACTTTCGTCTCCCAAAACAAAGTTAACCATTATGCGAAAGATATTGATTGTTGGTGCAGGAAAATCTACTTCTTGGCTCATCGATTATCTCCAAAATAAATCTGAAAAAGAAAATCTGCAAATCCATATCGGCGATATTTCTTTGGAAAGTGCCCAAAAGCTGGCAGGAAAACATCCCCGTACACAGGCTTTTGCACTGGATGTTTTTGACAAAAAACAACGAAAAAATGCGGTGGAAAATGCGGACATCGTCATTTCGATGTTGCCCGCTTTATTTCACATTAAGGTGGCTAAAGAGTGTCTTGCTCAGGGAAAAAATCTAGTGACCGCTTCTTATGTCAGCAAAGAGATGCAGGCTTTAGACCAAGAAGTCAAGAAAAAGGGACTGGTTTTTATGAATGAAATCGGTGTGGATCCCGGGATTGATCATATGAGCGCCATGCAGGTCATCGATCGAATCCGAAAAGACGGCGGAAAAATGCTTTTATTCGAATCCTTTACCGGCGGATTGGTTGCCCCGGAAAGTGATGATAATTTGTGGAATTACAAATTCACTTGGAACCCGCGGAACGTGGTGCTTGCCGGGCAAGGCGGTGCGGCGGAATTTATTCAGGAAGGGCGATACAAGTATATTCCGTATCATCGTTTATTTCGAAGAACAGAATTTTTGGGAATTGAAGGATATGGGAAATTTGAAGGGTATGCCAACCGAAATTCTCTTGCCTATCGCGAAGTCTATGGTTTGCAGGACATCCAAACCTTATATCGTGGAACTCTTCGTAGGGTTGGCTTTTGCAAAGCTTGGAATATGTTCGTGCAACTGGGAATGACTGACGATTCCTACCGTTTGGAAAACACGGAAGATATGAGCTATCGTGATTTTACGAATTTGTTTTTACCCTATTCTCCAACGGATTCTGTGGAATTGAAACTGCGTTACAACCTAAAAATCGATCAGGATGATTTGATGTGGGAAAAGCTTTTGGAACTGGATATTTTCAATCCCAAGAAAAAAATCGGGTTGAAAAATGCAACGCCTGCACAAGCTTTACAAAAAATTCTGGAGGACAAATGGACTTTAAAACCCGAGGATAAAGATATGATTGTAATGTATCATAAATTCGGGTATGAGTTTAAGGGTCAGAAAAAACAAATCGACTCTACGATGGTTTGTATCGGCGAAAACCAAGAACTCACGGCCATGGCCAAAACCGTTGGGCTTCCCGTGGCCATTGCCACTTTGAAAATTTTAAATAAGGAAATTACCACGCCGGGGGTCTTGCGACCCATCGCTAAAGAAGTCTATGAGCCGATTTTAAAGGAATTGGAAGATTACGGCATCCGCTTTGTGGAAAAAGAGGTTTCTTATTTTGGGTATAATCCGGATAATCTGGCGGGATAAGGCTAAAGGTTTCTTATTTCAAACATTCCCGAAAAAAATCAATTGGTTTATATTCGAAACCTCTTGGTCACCCATTTATATTTAAATCCAGTTTTCTTAAAATAAAAAGACATGTCAACTTTTCCAGAATTGATAGTTAACCCTCTTTTTTCCGGATTTTTATTTACAGGATTGGTATTTATAATCTCGGGGTGGTATTTAAAAAAGAATCCACCAGCGGATATCAATACATTATATGGATACCGAACAAATTCTTCCATGAAGTCTCAAGAGAGATGGGACTTTGCACAAATTTATGGCGCCAAACAATTGGTTAATACCGGAATTATATTATGCCTAATGTCCTTGGCAAGTCTATTGTTCTTATTGTTCTTTCAATTGAGTATGCCCGTTTCCCTTATAGCTTTTGTAGCCATACTTCTACTATGTTCAATTGTGATGATAGTGAAAGTGGAAAACGCTATCAAAAAAAAATTCGATGCCTGAGGTTTTTTAATCATCCCCCAAAAAACCCATAAAATAAATCAGCGTTGCCAAGGAGCCGAGAGCAGCAACCACATAAGTGCGTGCAGCCCATTTCAGAGCGTCTTCCGAGCCTTTGTATTCCTCGGACGTGACGATGTTTTCGGCTTTCAACCATGCCAAGGCGCGTTTGCTCGCATCGTATTCCACGGGCAGAGTGATAAAGCTAAAAAGCGTCCCCAACCCGAACATGATAATCCCGATGAGCAAAACGGTTTGGCCAACTCCGGCGGAAACCATGCTCATCAATAAAATTCCACCTAAAATAACCCATTGGCTGATTCCTGCAGCAACAGAAACCACGGGCACCAAGGTGCTGCGCATTTGCAACCAGCTGTATGCTCGTGCGTGCTGAACTGCATGACCACATTCGTGCGCCGCAACAGCAGCAGCAGCAGCATTTCGTTGGGTATAAACTGCTTCGCTGAGGTTAACTGTTTTTTTTCCGGGATGGTAATGATCGGTCAATCTTCCAGGGGTGGATATGACTTTTACATCGGTTATGCCATGATCCCGCAACATTTTTTCGGCTACTTCGGCACCGCTCATTCCATTTTGCAAATGAAGTTTTGAATATTTTCTGAATTTAGTTTTCAATTTGTTGCTGACATACCAGCTTGCGCCCATAATGGCGATAATCAGTATCCAATATTCGAATCCTATTCCCATAATATTTCTTTTAATTTTAGAATATCAAAAAACGAGCCAATTCAACTTTATTTATTGAACTGTAATTTTGGCAGTGACAAAGG
>CAYPGZ010000074.1:0-7305 GCA_964410335.1 uncultured Flavobacteriaceae bacterium
CAACACAAAAACTTATAATTAAATAAATCTCTTATAAAAAATGGATAACCCCTCAAAAAGAGGGGTTTTTTATTAATTGACCGGATATTGAAAGTAAGTTTTGTTTACTTTTGGCACTTTCAAATTCAATTTGGTATGGAAACTTTCATCATAACTTCTCACAATTAAATATAGCCTAAAACGTTAATTTCAAAACACCCGATAAACCTATGTCTTTTATTTTCCAACAAGAGCCCGTTGCTCAGGCTGCCGACACATTGGGTCAAATAGCCCGTGAAGAAAAAACACTCTCCCTTTTTGATTTACTTTTTAGTGGCGGACTGGCCGGAACCATCATCATTATTATTCTTTTTGTATTGATGTTCATTGCGGTATATATTTATTTCGAACGTTTATTTGCCATCAAAGCGGCGACCAAAACCGACAAGAATTTTATGCTGCAAATTCGCGACAATATGGCCAGCGGAAATATCGAAGGCGCAAAAATCCGATGTGCTCAAGAGAATTCTCCGGTGGCTCGACTTACGGCAAAAGGCATTTCCCGAATAGGAAATCCTTTGGAGGACATCAATACCACTATAGAAAACGCAGGGCGACTGGAAGTTTATAAACTCGAAAAAAACACAAGCGTTTTGGCAACCATAGCAGGAGCAGGTCCCATGCTTGGTTTCCTGGGAACTGTAATCGGTATGGTTATTGCCTTTCATCAGCTTGCCACCAGCGGAGGACAAGCAGAAATGGGGCTGTTAGCCGAAGGAATTTATACCGCAATGACCACTACCGTTGTTGGGCTGATTGTGGGAATTGTTGCCTATATTGCCTACAACCATCTGGTAGTAAAAACCGATAAAGTTGTTCACCAAATGGAAGCCACTGCAGTGGATTTCCTTGATTTATTAAACGAACCGGCCTAATGAATTTACGAGGAAGAAATAAAATAAGTTCGGAGTTCAGCATGGCATCCATGACCGACATCATCTTTTTGTTGTTGGTTTTTTTCCTGTTAACTTCTCCCGCCATCACCCCGGAAGCATTGGATTTATTGTTGCCCAATGCCAGTGGAAAAACCACCAATGTCCAGAATGTATCTATCAGTATCAATAAAGAACAAGAGATTTTTCTCGACAATGAAATGGTGAACATAGGAAGTTTAGAGAGCTTGTTGAAAGCAAAATTGGAAGGTGTGGAAAATCCCACCATCATATTAAGAACAGAAAAAAGTGTTCCTATACAAAAGGCAGTGACGGTAATGGATATCGCCAATAAAAATAGGTATAAATTGGTTTTAGCCGTGAAACCGGAATAATCCGGTTTTTGAACACCGAATCAGAATTATAAAAAATGGCAATCCTCGAAACAAAACACGAAAAGAAGTCGATGGCAATTACGATTGTCCTGCACATCGTGTTGATAATTTTATTGCTGCTTTTTGGATTCAAATATTTAGAACCTCCTCTAGAAAAAGGGATTGCCGTAAATTTTGGCACCTCCCCCGTGGGATCGGGAGAAAACCAACCTACCGAGTCTGTGGCTTCATCTCCCGAGCAAAATTCCACTCCCCCGGAACCTGCCGAACAAACCCCGGTAGTCACAGATGAAGTGGTTACTCAAGAAAATGAAGAAGCACCGGCAATTGAAGAAGAAAAGGAAAATCCTCCTTCAAAAACCCAAACTCCCGTGGAAGAGCCTGCAGAAGAACCTACTCCGGAACCTCAACCCGACGAATCCACAAAGCAAACCTTGGAAAATCTTCTGAAAGGGCCTGAAAAATCAGGAAAAGAAACTCAGGGAGAAGGTAATGACCAACAAGCAGGAGACAAAGGAGATCCCCATGGCGACCCCAATGCCGATTCCTATTATGGCACCGGAAAAGGCTTGGATGGAGACGGAAATTACCGTTTGGGAGGAAGAAAAGCTTTGGTTAAAAAAACTTTTCAGCAGGAGTGCAATCAATCGGGTGTGGTAGTAGTAAGAATAGAAGTAGATCGACAAGGAAATGTCATCCATGCCGTTCCCGGGGTCAAAGGCACAACCAACAACGATCCCTGTCTGACAGAGCCGGCAAAACGTGCAGCCTTAGCCACAAAATTCAATTCCGATTCGGATGCTCCGGTGAAACAAGTGGGCACCATCATCTACGAGTTTAAACTTTCTGAATAACACTTTATGAACTACCAGAAAACGTTGGACTGGATGTTCGCACAATTGCCGATGTTCCAGCGACAAGGCAAACCGGCATTAAAAAAAGATCTGACTAATATCCGGTTGTTTTCTGAATTTCTCGGCAATCCTCACACTAAATTCAAAAGTATCCATGTTGCCGGCACCAATGGAAAAGGCTCGGTAAGTCATATGCTCGCTTCGGTTTTTCAAGAAGCTGGTTATAAAACCGGACTTTACACTTCGCCCCATTTAAAAGATTTTAGAGAACGCATTAAAATCAACGGAAAAGAAGTTTCAAAGCAATTTGTAGTTGATTTTATTCAAGAAAACAAAGCCTTTCTCGAAAAACAAAATCCCTCTTTTTTTGAAATGACCACAGCCATGGCTTTTGATTATTTCGCTCGAAAAAAACTTGATATAGCGATTATTGAAACCGGTCTGGGCGGACGATTGGATTCTACTAATATTATTTCTCCCGAACTTTCCGTAATCACAAATATCGGCATGGACCACACCCAGTTTTTGGGAAACTCCCCGGCAGAAATAGCCGTGGAAAAAGCAGGAATTATTAAATTAAATACACCGGTAGTCATTGGTGAAAGTCAACCGGAAACTGCTAAGGTTTTTAAGGAATATGGAAAGCAAAAAAACGCTCCTATCTTTTTTGCAGACCAAATATCATCTCAACCTTTATTAAGCGGGTTAAAAGGAGAGTACCAATCCAAAAATATTAAAAGTGTCATGCAAAGCATCGAAGTATTAAGACAATTGGGCTGGAAAATTACTTCGGAAAATCTTTCCCAAGGTTTACGAAAAGTAGTTCAGAACACAAAAATCCGTGGTCGTTGGGAAATTTTGCAAGAACACCCAAAAGTAATTTGTGATGTTGCGCACAACAAGGAAGGTTTAGAATATGTTTTATCCCAATTAACCAAAGAAAAGTACCGCAAATTACACCTTGTTCTCGGCATGGTTAAGGACAAGGATTTAACGAATATATTACCTCTTTTTCCCAAAAAAGCCACCTACTATTTTTGTCGTCCCGATATTCCGCGCGGTCTGGATGCTCATTTGCTTAAAGAAAGAGCTAATCAATTTGAATTAATAGGAAATATATATCCTTCCGTTTCAAAAGCCTTCGAAGCAGCAATAAACAATGCAATCGAGGAAGATGTAATTTTTGTGGGAGGAAGCACTTTTGTGGTAGCCGAGGTAATATAAATCTCACATAATCAAATAATTGCAAAGTAATTTATTTTTCAGTAAATCTTTTTTAAATTAATTCTTTGTCATATGGTGAATTGCAGTATATTTGCACCCGCTTAGGGCAATTAGCTCAGTTGGTTCAGAGCACTTGGTTTACACCCAAGGGGTCGGGGGTTCGAATCCCTCATTGCCCACATCATCTTCCCGCACTTGCGGGAATATTTTTCTTACAACATTTTGTTTTTTATTGATCCTACCGCGTAGGGCTTTTGGGGTGATTAGCTCAGTTGGTTCAGAGCACTACCTTGACAGGGTAGGGGTCACTGGTTCGAATCCAGTATCACCCACTTGGTATAACAATCGATGCGGACAAAATGAGCAACGGATTAGTGAGTTTGTTTATAGCCCCGACCGGGCTTTTCTTTTTTTAACTCCTTTTCATTGTCATAACCCCATGGGATTGAGGAAATTTATTTTTTTTATCAACCCCTTGTCGATTAAAATTATAGTCGTAAATTTGCGCCTCGTTTTCCCGGACGACAATACCGGGTCAAAAACTTTAAAATCAGGAGAATTGTGGATACATTAAGCTACAAAACAAAATCAGCCAATAAGGCAAGCGTCCAAAAAGAATGGATACTCCTTGATGCTGAAGGTCAATCCCTAGGACGTTTGGCTTCTGTTGCGGCAACATTGCTCAGAGGAAAGCACAAACCTTATTTCACCCCACACGTAGATTGTGGTGACAACGTCCTCATCATCAATGCCGAGAAAATAAACCTCACGGGAAATAAATGGGAGGCAAAAGAATATATCCGTCACACGGGATATCCCGGGGGACAACGCAGCCTTACTGCCAGTCAGCTTTTCGACAAAGATCCTACCCGACTTGTGGAAAAAGCCGTTAAAGGCATGCTGCCTAAAAACAGGTTGGGCGCTGAAC
The DNA here is from genome assembly GCA_964410335.1 of uncultured Flavobacteriaceae bacterium. Taxonomy (GTDB): domain Bacteria; phylum Bacteroidota; class Bacteroidia; order Flavobacteriales; family Flavobacteriaceae; genus DASSWG01. Next base: position 4,313 of record CAYPGZ010000074.1, read on the forward strand.
TTTTCAGGAATCTGCGCGTATTCGTTGGAAACGAACACAAAATGGATGCCCAAAAACCAAAGAAAATCAACGTAAACGAATTAGTGTAAATGGAAACTATCCACACCATAGGCCGTAGAAAAACCGCCATTGCGCGAGTTTACCTGAATGAGGGAAAAGGCAACATCACCATCAATAAAAAAGACTATAAAGAGTATTTTACTACCGGAACGCTCCAGTATAAAATCAACCAAGCATTGATGCTTACCGAAAACGACAAAAATTTCGATATAAAAGTCAATGTTGTGGGTGGAGGAATCACCGGACAGGCGGAAGCCATTCGTTTGGCATTGTCTCGTGCAATGTGTCAACTGGACGAGGAAAACCGTCAAATCCTTAAACCTGAAGGTCTTTTGACAAGGGATTCAAGAATGGTTGAACGCAAAAAATACGGACAGAAGAAAGCCCGTAAGAAATTCCAGTTCTCCAAACGTTAATATTTATCCGTGGTTTTATTCAACCACAAGTTCATATATTTTTTTAACCAAGATTTGTTGTTACCCGTCCTGCAAAGACGGGGTTAGTTTAGCATCTAAACCACGCCAAAGCGGGGTTGCTAATTTTCAACGGAACGTAAACTATTACAAAAATGGCAAACAAAGTAGAAGTCAAAGAATTATTGGAGGCCGGTGTGCATTTTGGACACCTCACTCGTCGATGGAACCCAAACATGGCGCCCTATATCTACATGGAGCGTAACGGGATCCACATCATCAATCTATACAAAAGTGCAGCGAAAATGGAAGAAGCCGGAAAGGCTTTGGCCAAAATCGCCGCCAGTGGACGAAAAATCCTTTTCGTTGCCACCAAGAAACAAGCCAAAGAAATTGTAGCTAAAGAAGCTATGAAAGCCAATATGCCGTACATTACGGAACGTTGGCCGGGAGGAATGTTGACCAACTTTGTGACTATTCGCAAAGCGGTCAAAAAAATGAATTCCATCGACAGGATGAAAAAAGACGGCACTTTTGATACGCTTTCCAAAAAAGAGCGTTTACAAGTGGACCGTATGCGTGCCAAACTCGAAAAAGTATTCGGCTCCATCTCCGATATGACCCGCCTTCCGGGTGCAATCTTTGTAGTGGATGTAATCCGTGAGCACATTGCCGTAAAAGAGGCCAAAAAGCTTAATATTCCGATTTTTGCAATGGTCGATACCAATTCCGATCCTCGCAATATCGACTATATTATTCCTGCAAACGATGATGCTTCCAAATCCATCAGCAAAGTAGTTTCCTACGTTTCCGATGCGATTGTCGAAGGACTTTCTGAAAGAAAAGCCGAACGCGAAGCTTCAGAAGAAAAAGCAACCAAGAAAAAAACTTCAAAAGAAGGCAAATCAGAAGGAAGTAAGGCTAAAAAAACAAAGTCCAAAAAAGAAGGCACATCTTCCGATGAGAAAAAGGAGAAGCCTGAAAGCAAAACTGCCGCTCGGGCAAAAGCCGCTCCCGAAATTCCATCTACCGATCCAGAGGACAAAAAAGCTATGAAAGAAGCAAAAGAAGAGCCGGTAGTAGAATCAAAAGAGGAAGTTCAGGAAGATATTAAAGAGGAAACAAGAAAGGACACTGAGCCTAAAAAAGCCAAAAGCAAAGAAGGCAAGAAGAATGAAACCTCTGATAAAAAAGAAGAAACAGCATCGTAATTTATAAATTGAATTTTCAATGTCAACAAAAATAACCGCATCAGAAGTAAACCAGCTGAGGAAAGCCACCGGCGCCGGAATGATGGACTGCAAAAAAGCTTTGGTGGAAGCCGAAGGCGATTTTGACAAAGCCATTGAAATCCTACGCAAAAAAGGACAAAAAGTAGCTGCAAAACGTGCCGATCGAGAATCTACCGAAGGCGCCGTTATTGCAAAGGTAAATGATTCCGCCACCAAAGGCGCTATTGTTTCCTTGAATTGCGAAACCGATTTCGTGGCCAAAAACGAATCTTATATCGAATTGGCCAACAAACTTGCCGAAATGGCGTTGGAAGTCAATACCAAAGAAGAATTACTTAATGCACCCTACGACGGATTGACTGTTCAAGACAAATTGACCGAGCAAACCGGAGTGATTGGTGAAAAAATTGAAATCGGCGATTTTCGTATTTTGGAAGCTCCTTTTGTGGGAGGATATATCCACGCAGGAAACAGAATTGCAGTATTGACCGGACTTTCAAAAAAGGTGGAAGGTGCAGAAGAAGTGGCTAAAGAAGTAGCCATGCAAGCTGCTGCCATGAATCCTGTTGCGTTGGATGAAGAAGGGGTTGACCAAGCCATTATCGATAAAGAAATCGAAATTGCCAAAGAGCAACTTCGCCAAGAAGGGAAACCGGAAGAAATGTTGGAAAATATCGCCAAAGGCAAACTCAAACGCTTTTTCAAAGACAATACTTTGATCAATCAAGCTTTTATTAAAGATAACAAAATCAGCGTTGCCGAACACGTAAAAAGTATCGGCGCCGATGTGAAAGTTGTCGCTTTCGAAAGAGTTGCTCTTTCCTAAGACAATTTTTAATATTCTAATTTTTCTAATCACAAACCGCTTCGTTAATGGAGCGGTTTTTTTAATGCAATACAGGCTTTCGAAAGAAATATTTTCCACCCGAAAAAACAAATAATTTTGTACGGAACAAAAAAGTCCCACCCCGATGGGATTTTTTTATATTTGCATCTGAATTGTAAAAGTTTATGTGAAATTAGATTTTCACTTGAAATCCGAAATCCTGATTTGCGCAATGCACTATAAAAGAATCCTTTTAAAACTTTCCGGTGAAGCCCTGATGGGGGAACGCCAATACGGGATCGACCCGGAGCGTCTGAAAGCCTATGCAACTGAAATTCAATCGGTCACAGAAAAAGGCCTTGAAGTAGCCATCGTAATCGGCGGGGGAAACATTTTTCGCGGTGTTGCCGGTGCAAGTAAAGGCATGGATCGGGTGCAAGCAGACCATATGGGTATGCTCGC
>CAYPGZ010000074.1:7405-8694 GCA_964410335.1 uncultured Flavobacteriaceae bacterium
GCCAAAGAGGCCATGCAAGAAGCAATTCGCCACTTGGAAAAACAACTTGTCAACATCAGGGCCGGCAAGGCCAACCCCGCCATGTTGAGCTCGGTAATGGTTGAATATTACGGCAGCATGACCCCTTTGAACCAAGTTTCAAACATCAATACTCCGGATGCAAGAACCCTTTCGATTCAACCCTTTGAAAAAAACCTGATTCCGGAAATCGAAAAATCCATTCTTAATGCCAATTTGGGTTTTAACCCGATGAACAATGGCGATAACGTGATTATAAATGTTCCTCCACTCACAGAGGAAAGGCGGAAGGATTTGGCCAAACAAGCAAAATCCTTGGCCGAAGATGCTAAAGTCGCCGTTCGAAACGATCGAAGAAATGCCAATGATGAAATCAAAAAGCTCAACCTTTCGGAGGATTTACAAAAAAATGCCGAAATCGATATTCAGGAACTTACTGACGCTTACATTAAAAAGATAGATGAGATTTTTGCAGTGAAAGAAAAGGAAATCATGACCGTATAAAGTTTATCCTCATGTCTTCAAAAGCGACTATGGGGTCGCTTTTTTTGTTTTCACAAAAAACAAACCCCGGAAAAACCGAGGTTTGGAAAACAAGCTACCCCTCAACTGTGCCTGTTTTATTCTGATTCAAACCAACATATATGAAACATTAAAGCGAAAGTAGTGACAAGAATTAATTAAAAAAATACCCGTTAAGGGGTATTTTATGCTGAAAAAAGACCTTCTATTTTAAGTTTGAAGCCTGATATTGTTAAGCTATCTTTGCGCATAAATGAAACTTCAATTTCCATGAAACACCAAAGAATTTTATCCTTATTAAAAAGCGATCAGCTTTTACAAGAAGTTCAAACAAAAGGTTGGGTGCGTGCTTTTCGCAGCAATCGTTTCATTGCTCTTAATGATGGCTCTTCCCTACAGAACTTGCAATGTGTGGTGGATTATGAAAATTTTCCCGAGGAAATCTTGAAAAAAATCACAGTAGGAGCTGCTATTTCGGTGAAAGGCATTTTAAAAGAAAGTCAAGGGCATGGCCAAAATGTGGAAATCGAGGTCAAAAAACTCGAAATCTTGGGGGAGGCCAATCCGGAAGAAGTAAAGAAAACAATACTCTCCCCCAAAAGGCATACCTTGGAAAAACTTCGGGAACAGGCTCATCTTCGGATAAGAACAAATACTCTTGGAGCCGTGATGCGGGTACGCTCAAATTTGGCTTTTGCTGTGCATGATTATTTTCAAAAAAACGGTTTTTATTATGTGCATACTCCCAT
>CAYPGZ010000075.1:0-8337 GCA_964410335.1 uncultured Flavobacteriaceae bacterium
CACTAAAGTTTAACCAACAAATCGTTCTAAAACAAAAATTATGAACAAATCAAATTTGATTGACAGCATGGCAGAAGATGCCGGTATTTCAAAAGCAGCCGCCAAAAAAGGCTTGGAGTCTTTTTTAGGAAATGTACAAAAATCACTTAAAAAAGGAGACCGCGTTTCTTTGGTAGGATTTGGAACCTGGAGTGTTTCCAAAAGAGCTGCACGTGAAGGCCGCAACCCACAAACCGGAAAAACCATTAAAATTCCTGCAAAAAATGTAGTGAAGTTTAAAGCCGGTTCTGAATTGCAAAAGGCAGTTAAATAAAACTGCACTTTTTCTTTTTCTGTAAACCTTTTATGGTTTCAGCACAATTCAAACAGCGACAAAGATTCTTGTCGCTGTTTTTTTTATGTTATAAACCTGGAAAGAAACAGTTTCTACAAGGTTTTCGGAGAAGTTTTTTATGAGTTCTTTCGAAGTATAAATAAAGACTTAAAAGCCTTTCTTTATTTATATCTATGCTTATTTTACAATGAGTTTTTGAATATAAGAACTGTCTTGACTTATGAGCTTTACAAAATAAATTCCCGCAGAAAGATTGAAGTTCAGTATATGTTGATGCTCCAATTTTTGAGAAAAAACCTGCTGCCCCTTCATATTATAAAACTCCACCCGATCAAATTCGAACTGACTTTCGATATTTAAAATACCTGTGGAGGGGTTAGGATATAAAGAAATATCCGTCGAAGAAAAATCTGCTGAGCTGAGCTGACAGTTGACCGGATCAAAAATCACCTCTCCTAAATTCGGGTCATCCACCATGTGTGAAATCACAGCTTCGGCTTCGGCTAAAGTTCCGCTGCCTCCTTCCACCCAGCAATTATGTTTTGCCATAAGCGTATTTGGAGTGTTATTGAACAAGGCATAAGTGGCTCCGTTATTGCCGTTATTGAAAAAAACATTTCCTCCGGGATTGTCTTGATCATCTCCAAAATTAGCTTGAGCATTGTTTTGCAAAGTGACGCCCCAAAGGTTTCTACGGATTTCATTCCCCATGACAATTACTTTATTCATATTGGAAGCTGCAATCAAATTAATTCCGCTTCCGCCCAAGTTAGGCAAGCTTTGAGTGTTGTTGTCCTCGATGATATTGTCTTTGATAAGTACATAGTTTGTTGCACCATTAATGGTCAGCCCATACCGATTATCCTGAATGATATTTCCCTCAATAACGGCAAAAACATCATTCCCGAAGAAATTAGCGATAGCAATTCCGCCGGCCTCACTCAAGGTGGGATCACCGATAATGCTGTTTTGTATGATTTTCAGGGTGTCGGTAGTGGTGCCTCCTAGATTTATTTGCGGTTTGTTGTCATTTGCTTGGTTATTGCCTTCGATATGATTATTAAAAATATAAGGCGAAACACTTTGATTTGCCCCGGAAGCAATAGCCGGAGTGTCGTTGAATAGAAAATCGTTGTTGGTGATTTCCGGAGCTCCGCGGGATAAGGAAACCGCACCACCGGTTGCTACACCTTCAACTTGGTATTGAATAATAGAATTATTCAAAATGAAATCTTCAGTCAAAACGCGCAATCCGCCACCGTATTCGATAGTTGCATTTTGGATATTGATGTTGGAAAACTCTTCAAAACGGAATCCGTCATAAGGAGAGGTGGGATCCACTGCAGTAATCAGCACGTTGTTTGCAGTGATGCTAAAACTCCCGAAAACAGTAACTCTTACGTCCATTTCAATTTCTAAGGTAAGATCGCTGTTTATTACCAAAGTATCGTTTGGCGCAATCGTCAAATCTTCCAGAAGGGTGTACACATTTCCTGTTACAGAAAGGCTTGAAGGACTATTGGTGGCAATATCATTTAAGGTCCAATTCACCCCGGTGTCTGGAGTGGTGTATTGTCCCACAGCAATTAAGCTTGTGAAAGTGATTAAAATAAAAGAGGTAAAAAATTTCATGGTTGTCTTGTTTGGGGTTTGGTTCAAAAGTAGCGATAGCATTACTATAAAAGAAGGGTTCTAAGTATATTTTAACACCAAACCTATAGTCGTTTTTAGTATGGTTTTTCTTTTGTGATAATGGAATTGACAGGGGTTTTTCGGACATGGGTTAAATGTTTAGAAAAGATAGAACATAAAAATTTCCCAATAAATTTGAATATCCGAAAAATTTGCTATAGTTTTATTTTTACAACGGAGATACATGGAACCTAAACCAAAAAAAGGACTTCTTCTTGTTGCCGAGCCTACTTTGGCCGGGGATATTGCATTTAGCCGTGCGGTTGTGCTTTTGGCTGACCACACCGAGAATGGTTCTGTAGGTTTTATTCTCAATAAAATGTTGGACTTCACCATGAATGCGCTGGTGCCGGCAATTCCTGATGATTTTAAAGTGTATAATGGCGGTCCCGTGGAACAGGATAATCTCTTTTTTATTCATAAAGTACCGGATTTGATCCCCGGAAGTTTGGAAATAAGCGAAGGAATATACTGGGGTGGAGATTTTGAGGTGGTCAAGGAATTGATTTCTTTAGCCCGCATCTCTAAAAAAGAAATCCGTTTTTTTCTCGGTTATTCCGGATGGGATCGCGAGCAGTTAAATCATGAATTACAAGCAAACGTCTGGATTCCTTTACCAATGGAAAACCCGCAGCGACTCATCGAGCGGCCGGATTTTAATTTCTGGAAAGAGAAGATGAAATCCTTAGGAGGAGATTATTTGATCTGGGCCAATTCTCCCGAACATCCGAGTTATAATTGATTTTTTTGAGATATCTTTTTAGGTGGAAACCCTCAACAACCTACTGGCAGCGTTGAGTTTTCCCAATAGATTTTTTGCTGTTGAATTCCCGTATTCCTTTTTTCTGTATTTAGTGATAGGACGGATTCCTATCATTACATTGGTGATAAAAAGTTCGTCGGCTTTTTGGAGCTCGAAGGGAGAAATGCTTTCTTCCACCACTTCAAAATCCGGGGATTTCTTGATGATTTCCAACAATTTTTTTCTGATAATCCCGTTTAAACAACCTTCGGAAAGGGGAGGGGTTTTGATTGTTTTTCCATTTACCCAAAATAAATTTCCGTTCAGGGCTTCAACCACCATTTTCTTTTCATTGAGTAAAAGACAATTGTGATACTCGTTTTCTTCCGCATAGATACTTCCCAATACGTTGATGATTTTGTTGGTGGATTTTAATGTGGAAAGCAAGCCGCTGTGGATAAAATGATCTTTGAACAATTCTACTTCGTGGGGTTTTTCTTCTAATGTATAAAAAGGATTATCGATTTCCCACGCCCGAATCACATACCCGATTTCATTGGTTTCGGGTTTATATAATCCATCGCTTTGCCGATGTACGTTCAGTTTTACACGAGCGGGTTTTTGAAGGAGGTCATTCGCTTTCAAAGTATCGATAATCTGCTCCCGAAGAAATTCCGGTGAAAAGTTCATCGGTATTTCCATTCGCAAAATTCGCATCGAAGACATTAATCGGAAATAATGATCTTCCCAAAAAATAATTTCTCCTTTGATGGCGCGAATGGTTTCAAATAATCCGTCGCCGTAATTATATCCCCGATTGTCAATTTGAAGAAAAGCTTGATCGGCTTCGAGGATTTTTCCGTTAAGGTTAAACATTGAAATCGTAATTGTTATGACGTATTACAAATTGATTCAGAAATAAATATTCTAAATCTTACATGTTTTGTATGATGTCATATTGAAATTTAGCTTTTAATTTAGCTCCTGCTTTTTTTATCCTACCTCCCTCCATTCTCTGTCTTCTACAAAAAGCTATCCCGACCCCAGCACATGTTTCAATTCCGAAATCATATTTTCCCACAACATTTTGGATTCTTCCAGTTCATCCTCTTCTGCAAAATCGGTGATGATTAGGGACACGTCTTTAGTAATTTCATCGAGTTGTATACGAAGTTCAAAAAAGTAAGGATCTTCTCCGTCATCAATCCATTTAAATCGAATACGTTCATCTTTTTTTCTGGTAATTAGTTTGGCTTGTTCTTCACTGTGTTCCCATATAAAAGTGAAGATTTCGCCCCGGAAGTTTACATTAGGGGCATACCACTCACTTAGCCCCGAAGGCGTAGAGATGTACTGATAGAGCAGTGAGGGCGAAGACTGGATAGGAATTTCTATCTCATATTTAATCTTTTCAGCCATAATGGTCGGTATTTGATTGGTTTGGCAATCTACAAATTTTAAATGAAATAAGTTGGGTATTGTAAAGAGGATATTGCTTAAGTTATTTTCCTTTTCTGCAAAGCCTTTAATTGCCTGATAATAAATCAAAATCCCATGGAAATTCGTAAGTTAAAAACCCGTGGGGTGAGTTGGTTGGGAATGGCATATTGGGTTTTGGTGAGTACATCGCGCACAAAAATATTGGTGATGGAATTTTCGTAATCAAATAAGTTGAAAATCTCAAAACCCAAACTTAAATTTTCAAAACTATGGAATAGATGCCCCTTAGGGTATTGCTTGTTTTCATCCACCAACACATAGAAAAATCCCACATCGGTGCGGAAGTAATTGGGAAGGCGTAGTTGATAATCATAAGGATCGGCATAGTTGGGCGAACCCCCGGGCAAACCGGTATTGTACACTAAATTTAAATAAAGTTTTAGGTTTGGAATGGTGGGCACATAATCCTGATATACGGCCGCAAATTTTAATCTTTGATCAGTAGGACGAGCGATATATCCTTTTTCATCGATATTGACTTCTGTTTTCAAAAAGCCCACACTTACCCAACTTTCGGTACCGGGCACAAATTCTCCGTTTAAACGTAAATCCACCCCATAAGCATAAGCCTCTGCATTGTTTTCTGCCGCATAGCGGATGCGGACGTTCTCTAAAGTGTATGGATTTACATCGGTCATTTTTTTATAATAAGCTTCCGAAACCAGTTTGAAAGGTCTTTCCCATAATCGGAAACTATATTCGTTTCCCAAAACGAGATGCACTGATTTTTGAGCTTCCACTTCAGGCCGTACGGTTCCCGTTGAATCCCGCAACTCACGATAAAAAGGCGGTTGATGATAGAATCCTCCCGACAACCGAAAAAGCATGTCGGCATCCCAATTGGGTTTGATGGCAAATTGAGCTCTCGGACTCACAATGCTTTGGTTTGTGGATTTAAGATTTTTCCCGCTGACGGTCCAATTTTGTGCCCTTACGCCTAGATTGTACCAAACCTGATTGTTGCCCCATTCGGCTCGATTGCTCCATTGCACAAAACCCTGCATACGGTCAATTTGCGTTTCGTTGAATCCACGCATACTGGTATATGGAACAATCGGCGCATCGTAAGGTTCATAAGGTTGGTCGTTTCCGTATTCGTCAAAAGGCGGACGGACGTTAAAGCCCACGGAGTCGATGATTTCGTACTCGCGGATACGATCTATAATGTCTTCGTGAGTATATTTTATACCATAATCAAATTGGTGGCTATCCAAAGTATAGGTGCCTTGATGCGCCAAATTCACAATAAAGGCGTCCAAATCGTTGCGGGCATGTTCGTGTTGGGTTCCTGCACCACGGAAAAATTCGGCCTCTCCAAAATCATCGCTCCCAAAATCGGTGTTTACGTCCTCAGACAAGCGGTAGGCCGCAACAATGTCATAATATTCTTGTTCCTGGGTATTGTAAACCGAGGTGATAAGTCGGGCGGTATAATCTTTTGAAATTTCATAACTCGCCTTCAAAGCTCCAAAAGCCGTGTAGTAGCGGTCTTCTTCCTGCCCTTCATAAAAAACAAAAAGTTTTTTTGGATCGGACAAAGTGCCAAAATTTGTTTCACGCACAGTGGGTTCAAAACTGTATTTGTTCAGAGACAGGTTACCCAAAAAGCCCAACTCGAACTTATCGCTGAATTGATAGGTGAGGAAAGCTTGCACATCCGCAAAAGCGGGTTGATAATTGGTTTCCGTTTCCCGGGCTTTTACCAAAAGGCTGTTGTCGCGATAGCGTAGGCCAATAATTCCGGATAGTTTTTTGTTTTTGGAAATCCCTTCCACTGAGGCACTGGCACCCAGCAGGCTCAGATCTGCGGTGGCGCCAAAATCCACCGGACGGCGATATTGAATATCCAAAACCGAAGAAAGTTTATCCCCGTATTTTGCTTGAAAACCACCGGCAGAAAATTCCAGACTGCGAACCAAATCGGTGTTGACAAAGCTTAACCCTTCCTGCTGTCCGCTCCTAATCAAAAAAGGACGATAGACTTCGATGCCGTTGACATAGACCAAATTTTCGTCATAATTTCCGCCGCGGACTGAGTATTGCGTGCTTAATTCATTGTTGGAACTCACTCCCGGCAAGCTTTTTAAAAGATTTTCAACACCTGCATTTGCCCCCGGGATTTTACGGATGATTTCCGGTTCGATGGTGGAAACGCCGATTGCTTTTGTGCGTTTGTCGGTAATGACAACTTGAGAAATTTGTTCGACGTTGGTTTTTAATTCAAAATTCAATTCCTTTTCAGTATCTGTGGGCAGGTTGACCCGAAAAGAAATATTTTCGTAGCCAAGATAGGAAATCGTGATTTGAATTTCTTTATTTGCGGGGATTTCCAATTGGTAATATCCATTTTGATTGGTGATGGTTCCGTCATCGGAATAAATCACGTTTGCCCCGGCAACAGGAAGTTGCTCCTCGTTAAGGATAATTCCCTGCAAGGTCGCGGTTTGGGCTAAAATCGCGGCAGGAACAAAAAACGCAAGGAAAAAGAAAAAGTTGAATTTTTTCAAAAATCGTGGATTGAAAAATTAAGATTGCATAGAACCCGTCCAAAGATAAGCTTTGTCAACATTTATAAACGCAGTTCCTCGATTTTTATTTTTTTGTGGGACTTCGAAATAATGATCTATTGAAAGATCGAAGAGGAAATCGAAAAAGCAAAAAAGAAAATTAGTTTTTCCGGTGGAAAACGGCCTCAAAGATTGTACTGTTCCCCACATTGTCGGTCACGATGACTTTCAAGTTGTTTTCGGTATCAGTAACGATTCCATCGGCAAACTCGTATGTAAGCATCCCGTTGTCAGGATTGTATTCCATGACGATAAACTTGCCGTTCACCGTACCGCGATATGCGCTGATCCCTGAAAAATCATCTTCTATTTTCACTTTTAGGGTTTTGTTTTTTGAAATCCATTGGCCATCATAAAAATTAACGGGTTCCACGGTTGGCGGTTTGTCATCTATGGCCAAAGTGTAGGTGCCAAAAGTCCGCGTGTGGGTTGTGAGCCGGTTTTTCTCGCGGTAAGTGTTGGAATAATATTTTGAACCCCAAGGATAAGTTCGTGCGAAGCAAAGTTTTTGCCGGGCAGGATCCTCGTAATTACTGATGTCAATCCCAATGCTAATATTTTTGTGCAAAGGAGTTTTGTCGTTGTGAAGGTGAATAGTTTCCCCATCGATAGAAATATCGAGATACGTATTTTCATACAGTGCGCCCTCGGGAATATAAACGTCAAATTTTCCTTCTTCAAAAACCGTGGCATTGTTCGCACGGGCATAATAATTGGTTTTTTCCAGTTCCGGAAAGTTGATGTTTTTGAGTTTTTTGCCTTTTATCGGGATTTTGATTGTGCTTGTATTTCCTTGAAAATCACTCACTTTTATTTCATAGATATAATTATTTTCATCCTGTATATCAATCAAACCTTTATCCACAACATGTTTATAAACGCTCAGTGGATTATTGGGTTGGACAAAAAGTTTCTGCACGCGGTTTTTGTATTCTTTATAATAGGAGTAATCGATCATCCGATTGATATAGCGCGTTTCGGCGAAGGAAAATTTATCGAAGACAATTTCAAGATTTTTGCTGCCATTGCAAAAAGACTCGATTTTGTAAACCCCGTTTTTATTATAAGCCCCGTCAAATCGATCGACAGTGGAAATCCCGAAACCAATTTCTCCCAGAGCTTGAATCTCCTCAGTCCGGTACGCATTTTTTCCGTCGGGAATGAGGCGAAGTTTTTTTCGGGTGGCAGAATTTTCCACATAAGCACTGTCACCTATAGGATAAACGAACAAACTTTGAATTAGAGGTGGTCGTGAATCGGGGATTTCATACCCAAACAAGAGTGGATTCATAGGAATTGAGCCTTCTCGAATTTCAAAATGCAAATGTGGTCCGCCACTACTTCCCGTATTTCCGCTGTAGGCAATGACTTCACCTTGTTCCACGCGGAGTTCATCAGGCTCGAGATATTCTTCTATTTCCCAGCTTTCCCGGGCGTATTGCAGTTTTCGCACATACTCTTTGATTTTCGGGGCAAAATCATTCAAATGGGCATAAACCGAG
>CAYPGZ010000076.1:0-1624 GCA_964410335.1 uncultured Flavobacteriaceae bacterium
CAAAACGAAAAGCGCGTTTAGCGGGAATATAGCGTTGCGTGGTTACACTTCCTGACCCGGAAATATTTCCTGTAAATTCTCCTAATTGCCCGAGTTTGTTCGCATTGTTAATAAAGATGATAGAGCCGTTGTTGGTGATGTTGCCGTCCACTAAAAGCGCGTCTTCGACCTCGAGGATTGCCCCCGTGGAAACATTGATATCATTTACAGAAATGTCCTGGGTAAATACAGCCGTTCCGCTAAGAATAGAAATATCATCGGACGCTGTCACTAAGCCATTTGGATTGGTTGGAGACCAGGAACCATTAAAGGTATAAGCAATACTCGTTTCTCCTTTACCAGGAGTCATATCGATTGTATTTGCAGAAGTTATTGTCCATTCTGCAGCGGTCCAAATAGTTTTTGGCGAAACGTTGAGGTTGTTACGGACCACTTTGGAATCTTCATATTCCCAAGTTTCCCCAGTGCCATCCGTTCCTATTTCACCATAAATCTCAAACAAAGTGCCCCCATTATCCCAATCATCACCCACAAAGAGGGCAAAAGTGTCATTGCCATTTACATTAATGATCCCACTTTCTAAATCAGCGGTAGTATTATAATATGACTGAAAATTAGTGGAATCTTTGGCAATAACAAAAAAATCACCAGGCATAAGGGTTCCTCTAAGCCGTACCGACTGTGGTGTGGAACTGCCATTTGCATATCGTGCTAAAAAAATTTGAGTATTATCAAGATCAACTATTTCATTGCCAGTATTGTATATTTCCAAAAATCTAGCCCCGCTATCGTCCGCTGGGTCGGCAATTTCAGAGATGATAAGACTGGGTGCCGGCAACGGATCTTGCACCGTATAACTAAGTTCCCCGGTAGTATTTGTTGCTGGGCTGGCATGGGCATCGGTTGCAGAAATTTCATAATAAACCGTAGTGCCGTCAGGTTGGGAGGGAATATGGGAAACAGTGGTATAGGTATCTCCTGTTCCCAGGCTCATCGCAATCGTGTTGGTAAGATTTCCGCTATTTGTTCCCCAGTTTAACGAAACGGAGGCTACACCATCACTATCGGTGATCTCCGCAGAAATGGAAACCGCATCTGAGGAGGTGACAGTGGTTGGGGTCAAGATGATGTTGGTGATTATGGGCGCTGGATTGCCGCCACCAATAAGGCTTTGCCCATTATTGACTGCCCCAAATGTATGTGGTGCCGGGGGTTCCCAGCTAAAATCGGCATAAATGCCTCCATTTCCTGAGAGTTGCAAAGAATATCCTTTTGGTGTGGCGCTGTCTTCGCTAACACCTATATCTGTGGAAGTCATTCCTATTGCAGGTCCATCTGTAGCCGTAAATGTACCTCCATAACTTAAAAACTGAAGAACAGTTCCTTGATAATCCAAGGCAATTCCATCGGGATCGCCATTTTGTATACTTGAAAATAGATGAGTAAATATAGAAAAACTTCCGACTGTTGCATCTAAGGTGAAGTCATCCAATGTTTTTGAAGTTCCATAGCTTCCTCCACCATTGCCATTATATAAAGTGACCGTATAATCCGATAGCGTGCCCGGATTTTCAATAATAACTTCAACTATTTCATTTTGATCAGCACCTACATTATCATAATG
>CAYPGZ010000076.1:1724-3448 GCA_964410335.1 uncultured Flavobacteriaceae bacterium
GCGCCGGCTTCAAACCCTGCCATTTGTGAATAATCTTCGCCGCGGGCGGTAAGAAAAGTGATAATAGTATTTTCCTGTCCCGGAATTTTCCGGATTTGCTCGCAGGCTTCCATGCCGTCCATTTCGGGCATCATCACATCCAAAATAATCAGTTGGGGTTTTTTCTTCTTTGTCAGTTTGATAGCTTCAGCCCCATTTTCCGCAGTGATAATCTTATATCCTTCTGCCGAAAGATTATAGTCTAAAATTTCAAGGATGTCCGGCTCGTCGTCCACCAAGAGAATACAAATGTCCTTATTGTCCATGTTATAAATGTTTCACAAACCGAATAATACAGGTTTTTTAGCGGGATATTCCGCTTTTAGCCTGTCTTAGAATTTGGGGCAAAATTAGCTATAATATTCCATTCCAAAGTTAAGAAATCTTTATCCCCGCCCCGGTTTTCCTAACCTTAGCTTAGCCCATTGATAAACATAATCTAACCTAAAGGGGAAATTACGGTAGTTTCTTTGCAAAAAATAAATTTAAAAAAATGAAATATCTTTTTGGAATTGTATGCTGCTGTTTTTCAGTAATTTGTATGGCTCAGGAAACGGGAACAATTGCGGGAAAACTTGTGGATAAGGGAATGAACGGAGAACCCCTTTCCTTTGCAAATGTTGTTCTTAAGGGCACCACTAAAGGAACTATCACCGATATGAACGGCCTCTATAAAATAGAAAATGTAAAGCCGGAAACCTATACGTTGGTCTTTAGTTTTGTGGGTTATGAGACCGTGGAAATTCCCAATGTGGTTGTGGAACCAAATAAAGTAACCGAAGTGAGTTCCGGTTTGGGAGCAAGTGCAGCGGCGCTGGGAGAAGTGGTGGTGAAAGTGGTAAAACGGCAGGATTCGCCCGTAGCCCTATTGCTTGAGCAGAAAGATGCCATAGAAATTAAAGAAAGTATTGGTTCGGTGGAACTGGCAAAACTCGGGGTGAGTGATGTGGCCACGGCATCTACAAAAATTTCGGGCGTCACTGCCAGTGAGGCCTCGGGCGATTTGTACGTTCGTGGATTGGGAGACCGTTATCTCTATACGACCATGAACGGTTTACCAATTCCTTCAGATGATGTGAGTAGAAAAAATATAGATTTGGAACTTTTCCCCACCCGAGTAGTAAAAACTATTTCTATCAGCAAGACTTTTTCGCCTGAAACTTCTGCCGATCAGTCTTCGGGAAATATCGATATTCAAACCCGGGAGCTTATCGGAGAAAAAGAATTTTCGATGGGACTTGAAACCGGTTTCAACAGCAATGTAATAAAAGGCGACACCTGGAATAATTTTAAACGTACGCCTAATATGGAAGAGGTTTCTTTGGGATTTTATTCACGGAATATCTCCACAAAAGAGGCTGTAATTCATCAAGGTTGGGATCCGGAAAATATTTCCATGCCGCTTAACTATCAATATACTTTAAGTGCGGGAAAGCGTTTTGGGGAAAAATTTGAAGTTTTTTTCACTGCCTCCCATTCCGGAGATTATGAATATCGCGAGGGAGTTTATCACAAATATCGCCGAAACTATATCGATGAATCTTTTGAAGATGTGCGGGAATGGATTACCAGCCGGGAAAATACCGCTATGTTGAACTTGGGTTATGAAATCAATGACAGTCACAGCTTATCTGCGGTAAGCCTTTTTGTAAACAAGCTTACTGATGAAGTTTATGAAGCCGGAA
>CAYPGZ010000076.1:3548-8243 GCA_964410335.1 uncultured Flavobacteriaceae bacterium
TTTGGAAAAACCGGTGGATATCAACAACGCAAGTCTTTGCAAGAGATTACAGACAACGAAATCAATGCTCGATTAAGGGACGAACTGGTTTTTTTTGATAAAGCATCTACTTCGTTGAAAGTTAATTTCGGTGGAAATTATCGAAGCAAAAAACGTGATTTTGTATCTCAATTTTTTGCGGCCAAAGAAAGTTCAAACAATATTCTTGAACCTGCTTCTCTGGACGATATTTCGGGCGCATTCAATCTCGAAAATCTCGAAGCCGGACTCTTTAATGTAAATGAACGAAGAAAAGACACTTATGAAGCTGAACTCGAATCTGTGGCAGGTTTTGCTTCGGTAAACTATAACCTCAATAAGTTTAATTTCAATGTAGGTGTTCGTTTTCAAGATGATCGGTTGTCCACTCACTTTGATGTAGCAAACTTCGCGGGAAATATTGGTTCTTCCGAAAAAAATTATAACTCTATTTATCCCTCGATAAACTTGAGATATGCATTGAACGAGAAGAACAACCTCAGATTGGCGGCGAGCAAAACCATCACCTTGCCGGAATTCAAGGAATTTTCGCCTTTTGAATATGTTTCTCCCACCGGAGAAGTTACCAAGGGAAATCCGGATTTGATGGCCAGTACCAATTACAATCTCGATTTGAAATGGGAGTTATTCCCCACTCCGGGCCAATTGGTTTCTTTTACCGGTTTTTACAAACGGATTGAGGATCCCATAAGTCGGGTAAAAGCACGCGGATCTGCTGATTTTTATTCTTATTTCAATGCCGGGGAGAAAGCTGAAATCTACGGATTGGAATTAGATGCTGATTTGGATTTGATAAAAGCCGATGAAAATGGTGCAATCGATTTGGGTTTTGGAATGAATGCAGCCTATTTGTGGCACTCACAAGACCTGAAAGTCAACGAAGAAAAACGCTATTCATTCCGCTATAAAAACCTAACTGAAACCGGGTTGCAAGGCGCTTCGGATTGGATATTTAATGCGGCTTTAAATTTTACCACAACTACTGAAAACCAGATCCGTGCCAGTCTTTCTGCCAACTATGCCTCGGATAAAATTTATGCGCTGGGCGCCCCTGAAATTCAGACACAAAGTGATGTGTATTACAATGATGCCATTATAGAAAAAGGTTTTGTTATGCTCAACGCAGTGGTGGGACATGATTTAAATGACAACCTAAGTTTGGAGTTCAAAGCCAAAAACCTGCTCAACCCAAAAGTAGAACGCACCCAACTCGTTCGACCGGTGGGTGGAATCGAGACAGAAGAAACGGTAAGGTCGTTTAAAAAAGGAATGGTGATAAGCTTTCAGGTGAAATATGCTTTTTAAGTTTTTGGTTTTGAGTTTTGGTTTTTGTTGGAGGGTTTACGGCGACTTTCTGATTTTAAGTGCAACAACCTTGCATGATGGCTTTGCTTTTGCCTTATTCTACCACGCGTTGCAAACGCGCAGTAGCCAGGACTAAAAATCTGCGAAACAAAACCACCAGTCAAAGACTGGCGGTAGGCGAGGGAGTCTTATCTGAAATCTATCGTATCCCTTTTGTTTAGCTTCTTTATATGGATGTTTTCACAATTATTTTTTTTTATTGATGGAATTATAATATTTATTAAACTGTCGGTGACGTAATAAATTCTCTGTTGGCATTTGATTTCGTATATATTATTTTCTCTAAAATTTGCCCTAAATACATATTTTCCATTTGGTAAAGAATCATAAAGGTTAGTATCTTGAATTCCCTCACAAATATTCCCGCATGAGAAAAGAGTAGTCGATTTTATTTTTTTGTTTGAAGAACAAGAAATTATCAGCAACGGCAATATGAATAGGATACTTTTCATATTAATCAGCTTTTATTATAATAATTTGTCCGTTGGGATCAAATTCATAATAACCACCATTAAATAACTCCTCAAAAAGTAATCCCAATTCTAAATGAGGTGTGTCCTGCATGTTTCCATCAAATTGAAAGTCTTCATAATGAACCAACTCATGTAAACAAACACTGAATACAATTAGCCCATTTAAGAGGCTCAGCTGTTGTTGTTCCTGAGATGTAGGGTTTTCTATGTCTGAAAGCTGTTCCAAATAATTGACCAAATCAATATCTATGAAAATTTTATTCGGTTCACTTGGATTAAATTTTCCTTTGTACGGATCTCCATTTGCATCAACACCCAAATCTTCAATATGCACCTCGGGACCTTTGTTCCATTTTAAATCATTGGCTATTTCAGAAACTGAAACCCCTGTTAGCTGATTTATAATATTTAAGAGACGTGAGTCAGTGGACAATGTGGGTATATATTCCTTTAATAAAACAGTAAGATTCTCATATTGAGTAGAATAATTGCTACCATCAGGATATTTAAAAAAAGGAAAAGCAGAAACCAACGTGCCATCATTGGCCGCATCGATGATTTCCGCAAAATCAAAGTTTTTGTTTTTCATCCATCCTTCAATCGCTTTTTTAAAAATTTCGGAACTATCCAGAGAATAGCCGTTCTCCACCAAAAAGTCAAATCCCTGCATCAACAGGCCCTTGCGTTCCCCGAGGGACAAATCCCCGAGGTAAAGGTTCAGGAACTGTGCCATGTCCATGGCGATTGTTGGATTGGCATGAAGCCAATTTCTGATGACGTCTGCATGCTCCGAGGGAAGGTCATTGGCTATTTGTATGTAAAGATCTTTTATGGGCTGGTAGTATGGAGGCAATGTTGGGCTAGAATAAGGATTAGGGCCAAAACCGCCAGAGCCATGGGGTGGTGGATCGTCAGGGTTTGGTGGTGGAGGCGGAGGTGGAGGATCCCCAGATCCACCAGTGCCGCCGCTGCCACAATCGCCAACAGGAGTCACGTATTCCGCATAACCGGGACAACGGCCACCGTCTTCATACCTGCCTCCTGTATGATTACCATAACGGCAATAAGCAAGGATGATGTAAAAGCATGGTGTATCGAAAAGTCCCATTGGTTCGTACTCTTCATTTAAGGTTGTGATTAGAACATCTTCTGGATGGATGCTTATCCCGTGTTCTAAATAAACTTTTTCTTCCTCTGTCAATGCATAATAAACTAAGGCTATATTATAACCGCCTTCATCATTTAACCAGAAAACAATATTTTCCAACCCTTCCCCGTAGGGAGTGTTCAGAACGGGAAAAGTGTAGGAATGGTAATCTCCATATTCAAAATACCGTGCGTAATCAGTATCAAAAACAATATTTCTGTTGCCCTCCAGAGGCCTGTTTTGCACGTTGTTATATCTGTATTCTGGGAACATTTCAAAAAGTTGTTGATTGGATTGTATTTGTTTTCCACTGACAATTTTTGAAATAATATGTTTAGCATTTGGAGTTGGGTTCTTGATAATATCATCTTTCTCACACGAAGCCACTACCATCAATAAAACAAAAAGAAATAGGAGCTTATGCGTTAATTTTCGGGGGGGGGTAAATCTTTTCATTTCAATATGGTTTTTGTGTTTTTGAAAAGGCAAGGTATAAAAAATATTCTAAAAACAAAAAATATTATTGTTGGATATTTAAAAAAAGATTATTGAAATCCGGCAAACACCCTGCTGTCGCGATTGAATTGTATGGCTATCCCTCAAAAAAAAACCAGCTTTCTCCAATTTCAAGAATGTCAAAGTCACTTTAAACCAATTTTAACCAAAGCTTGACTTTCGGGTAACTTTCAGAAAACAAGTGGGAGCTACTTTCGCATCAAAATAAATTTAACCCGTCTGCCGTGGAGCAGGCTTAAAAAAACAAAAAAAGATGAACATTAAAAAAATTCTGTTAGTGGCCATGTCAGCAGTTTTTGCTTGGTCTTGTAGTGATGACGATTCTCCCGGAACACCTGCCGGACCGCCGAGTGGCGACAAACAATTAGTCGGGTCTATTACGGAAAACACGACCTTGGATGCCACAATCGAATATGAACTCACCGGGGTGTTGAGCGTAGAAGAAGGGGCGACACTTAGCATTCCTGCTGGGACAAAAATCGTGACCGGCACAGGAACCGATGTTTATATTGCCGTACAAAAAGGTGCCAAAATTGATATCCAGGGAACGGCAGCCTCCCCGGTGGTGATGGGGCCTTCGGGAAGTGGAAACTGGGGTGGTCTTTTGCTTTGTGGAAATGCCGAAACCACAGCCGGCGTGGATGCCATTGCAGAAGTTGGAGGTCTGATTTATGGAGGGACAGATAATTCGGATAACTCCGGTTCTATCAGCCATTTGATTATTAAGCAATCCGGAGCACAAATCAATCCTGAATCCCAGTACAATGGGTTGACCCTGTATGCTGTAGGATCGGAAACTACTATTCACGACATAGCCATCATTAACGGAAGCGATGATGGAATCGAATTTTTCGGTGGAACCGTGAACGTTTCAAACGTATATGTTGAAGACCTCGAAGATGATGCTATCGACTGGACTGAAGGTTGGAATGGAACCTTGACCAACACTTATGTGGTTCACAACAGGGAATTTTCCACGGCTATCGAAGCTGACGGGATGAATAACAATCCTCAAATTATGAATTTCACAGCTGTTTCCAGTGTGGGTGGAACTGCACTTCAATTTAAAGTAGAGTCCGGCGCCACAATCACCGGGTTGTCTTTGAATGGATATGACACTTCTGTAGAATTTAAAGATGGAGGAGCGCATTCAAA
>CAYPGZ010000077.1:0-8135 GCA_964410335.1 uncultured Flavobacteriaceae bacterium
GGGTTTTGTTTCGTTAAAAATACAACTTATTTTGCTGAATGACAAATGCTTATGTCATTTATGGAAGTGCCAAATTATATCGCAAAAAAACCCGGAGATTTCGCCCCGGGTTTCACGCACTAATATTACCAAGATAAGATTCCCGCCTTCGCGGGAATTAAGGTTTATCGCAACCGATCCACGGATTTTACGAGGTCCTCATCCCGTTTAATGGCCTTGTTGGCCAAGACTAAAAAAACGATGGAAAGCACGGGAAGAAACATCCCAATTCCCTTCTCAGAGATTTGCATCTCTCCGGGAACCATTAGGGTCCAGTATACAAAAAATCCCAGTAAAACAAAGTTCAATATTATATTCAAACGCCCCAAAACAAACTGGAGCTTTCGGTTTTTAAACATAAAAATAGAAATAAGAGCCAACAATCCGGAGAGGGCAAATAGAATAACCAACCAAGTAGTTTCTACTGCAAAAACCTCAATATCTTGTTTGGTTTTCCACAAAGGAAACCAAAAAACTACGGCAGGGTTCAGCAAAACCACTAACATTAAATACAGGCTCTGTACTCTCTGAATCATAGTCACCCTTTTTTGGATTCGCAAAATTACGGATATTCTTTTTTATGGAAAATATGGTTAAATAAAAATAATGTTGTAATATTGCACGACAATTCGAGGCCATTCAAAACTCGGCCGAACAAATTACCTCAGGCTTTTTTCGATTCCACTTCAAAAAATTCGAGGTCCTTCAAACAGGAAATAACTCACTTACATATTCATTTAATATAATCCATGTTAGAGATTTCAGAACTAAAAGCAATGAAGCTACCTGAGCTTCAGGAGATTGCCAAAACGCTTCACGTCCCCAAATACCGAAGCCTTAAAAAACTGGACTTAGTCTATCAAATTCTCGACTATCAAGCGGCCAATCCACAGAAAACAAAATCGGCATTACAAGAGGAACCTCTTCCGGCCAAACCCGCTTCCCCGGAGGCAAAACCGGAACCCGTAAAAGAGGGGAGCCAACCAAAGTCGAACTTTTCTAAGGACAGACAAAAGGGACAGCAGGAAACAAAAAATAACAATGTCCCTTCACATAAAAATCAAGTCCGTGATGATAAACGGAATCAAAAAAACGAGCGTCCCGACAGGAATAAGCAAAAGGACAATCGACGGGATAATCGTCAAAACAAAGACACAAACCGCCAACAAAACGGAAAAAACGGTAACCGCGATACGCGCAACCGTTATCGGGAACCTGATTATGAATTTGATGCTATTATCGAGAGCGAAGGAGTATTGGACATTATGCAGGATGGCTACGGGTTTTTGCGTTCTTCGGACTACAATTATCTTTCTTCCCCGGACGATATATATGTATCTCAATCGCAAATTCGTCTTTTTGGATTGAAAACAGGAGATACCGTCTTAGGACAGGTTAGACCTCCAAAAGAAGGAGAAAAATATTTTCCGCTAATAAAAATCAACAAAATCAACGGAATCGATCCACAAGTTGTGCGAGATCGTGTTTCTTTCGAACATTTGACTCCTCTTTTTCCTCAGGAGAAATTCAATATCGCCGAAAGGCAGAGTACTATTTCCACCCGAATTATCGATTTGTTCTCTCCCATTGGGAAAGGACAGCGCGGAATGATTGTTTCTCAGCCTAAAACAGGAAAGACCATGTTGCTGAAGGATGTGGCCAATGCCATTGCCGCAAATCATCCGGAAGTATATCAGATTATTTTGCTGATTGACGAACGCCCGGAAGAGGTTACCGATATGCAACGCAATGTCAAAGGAGAGGTGGTGGCCTCGACTTTTGATAAGGAAGCAAATGAACATGTGCGGGTTGCCAATATTGTTTTGGAAAAAGCAAAACGCTTGGTCGAATGTGGTCACGATGTAGTGATTCTTCTCGACTCGATCACGCGATTGGCTCGGGCATACAATACGGTTCAACCGGCTAGCGGAAAAGTCCTCAGTGGGGGTGTGGATGCAAATGCCCTGCATAAACCCAAACGTTTTTTTGGAGCTGCACGAAACATCGAAGGAGGCGGATCGCTTTCCATTTTGGCTACGGCACTTACCGATACCGGCTCCAAAATGGATGAGGTGATTTTTGAGGAATTTAAAGGAACGGGTAATATGGAGTTGCAACTCGACAGAAAAATTGCCAACCGAAGAATCTTCCCGGCCATCGATTTGACTTCTTCCAGTACGCGCAGGGACGATTTGTTGCTCGATGAAGCCACCATCAATCGCATGTGGGTAATGAGAAAATATCTTGCCGATATGAACCCCGTGGAAGCAATGGAGTTTATCAATGAACGTTTTAAACAAACAAAAAACAACGAAGAGTTTTTGATTTCGATGAATGGATAACGTGGTGCATGGGAGGATATCGCTAAGAAATGATGTCCTCTCCTATGCCAAAAGTCCTAAATCTTTCTCAAAAGTTTAAGTAATTTTCCGTCTTAGGTTTTTTCTATGCTCAAAAATAAAATCGACATAAAAAACCGCAAGGCTCGATTTCAATATGAAATCCTGGATAAATATACAGCAGGAATAAAACTTGCGGGAACTGAAATAAAATCCATCCGGGAAGGAAAAGCCGGAATTGCAGAAAGCTTCTGTGAATTCAGTGATGAAGGTGAGCTCTTTGTGGTCAATATGGATGTCCAGCCTTATTCCCATGCCAGTCATTTCAACCATGAACCTAAACGCAGCCGAAAACTGCTGCTCAACAAAAGAGAGTTGAAAAAATTGAATAAACAGGTGCGGAATACCGGTTTAACCATTATTCCTTTACGTTTGTTTATCAACGAACGAGGACTGGCGAAACTGGAAATTGCCTTGGCCAAAGGGAAAAAGCTTCACGACAAACGGGAAACCATCAAAGACCGCGAAAACAAAAGAAAACTCGATCGCATTAAGAAAGAGTTTTGATGATTTTTTTAAGATTTTTTATATACTCCTACACCTTGACTTTCATTTAAAATTATACCTAATCATTCCCTCGCGAAGTGAATTTCTGAATATAAATCTTATGCCTGAATCCGTTTTTTTTTGAGAAAGGGATTCGCTATTACAAAGTTTTGTTTTTATCAATTGGGAGATCCGACACCAATACAGTTTTGCCACTTGAAGAGGCACAAATTTATCTGATGGGGGGTTCGGATAATGGAGCCGGAAGCCAGATATTAATAACATATCAAAAATATAGTTCTATTTTAAATATAGCACATGATATTTATCAAAAAATATACCCTGTATTGGGTATTTTTTAAAGAATTGGCTATCTGTATATTTGCCTCTATTAATCAATACTTAAAAAACATGAAAACAGCAAAATTATTTTTTATGGGTGTAGTCGTTGCGATGTTATCCATGGGATGTTCTAAGGATGACGACGGCTCAAAAGGAGGTAAAACCGATTTTAGCAGCAACGTGCCTTCCGGAGAAATCGTACCGGTGGAATTGCGAAACGAAACCTTGACCGGTTTTAGTGAATTGAATGCTCCATCAAAAGGGGTGATGCCAGAAGGAATACAAAAATGGTGGGAATATAAACATGGAGAAATAAGCTCTGTTGATTGTCCCGAATTCGACCAACCACTTGATGTAGGCACCGATTATTATTTTGGTTTATATCCTGATGGGAGTGCCTATACAAAATATGGCGTGGATGGTAATCCTTCTTATATTGGAGAGTGGAATTGGACTAGCTCTGCAAAAGAAGCCCTTGTCATCAGCTGGGCTGAGGGAGCGGTCTTTTATTTAACGTATCTCAATGAAACAAACCTGGTATATGCTTCTAAGCAAAGTGTGCAAGGCTGTTCCGTAGAAACCTATGAGCAAATGCACAATCCACATCAATTTGAATAAAATCTTTTAAGTTTTTTTAATTTTATTTTTTAAAAGAATAAACCCCATAACTCTTTGTGTTGTGGGGCTTTTTTTATCCAAAATATTCCATAAAAAACCATAATAACAAAATATAAACCGCATTGATGAAGAGGAGAAGGCTATAAATCTTTTTCCAATGATATTTTGAAGATTCCATTCTAAATGTTTTTCGATATTATTTCCCAAGGGATAAAATATTGGCCAATAAACGATAGGCTCCGGAAACCCCGGCAGGCAATTCCCGGAAAAAGCTCAACCCGGTGTAAATATAATATCCTTCCCCGTATTTTGCCACCAGAAGACTGCCTTTTTTCATAGACTCTCCTTTGTCGCTCATCCCCAAGATGGGGATAAATTCATCTGCCCATTCATCCGGAAAATACAAACCGCGTTCTTGCACCCAGCCCTCAAAATCGGCATGAGTTATTCTATTTGGAGTGTTCAAAACAGGATGGTTTTTCGACAGGAAAACGACCTCTGAATTTTCATCAGTCACCCGCTCCCGGGAAAGTTGAAGCGGATAAGGAGCAATCTTATCCGTTTTTAAACGGCGGTTGGTGTTATATTGTAAAACCAGATTCCCTCCATTTTTCACATAATCGAAGAGGATATTTTGTCGCGCATCCAAATCCTCATGAACATTATAGGCTCGAATGCCCATCACCACGGCATCAAAAGCCGCCAATCGGGTAGGGGTGATTTCCGAGATTGGTAAGATAGTAACGTTATATCCGATTTGACTTAGATTTTCGGCAACCGTATCACCCGCTCCTGAAATATAGGCAATGCGTTCTCCGTTCTTTTTGATATCCAGACGAACAAATTTGCTATGTGAAGTTAATAATACATTTTTTTGCTCGATGTGAGGATAATCAATCGTGATTAATTCCTTGGAGAAAGTTTCTCCATTTTGCTGAAAAATGGGCCGGATGAGAACTTCAGATTGCGCTACAGGCGGTTCTATTTCAAAAGAAAAGACCTTTATGTTGCCTTTTTGAAGCTTACCGGTGTTGATTTCTTTGGGGGTAGCTTTCCAATTGTCGGGTAAATTCAGAAATAATTTTCCTTCGACACCTTCTTGAAAAGCCTCTACGGAAACAAATACTTTTTTAGGACTTTTATCGAAAAAAACCACTACCTCATCTCTCATTGCCACCGAGATCTTAGGAACTATATTTAAAGGTTTTCGAACCTCGCCCTTCACCGGATCGGTGGTTTTATAGACCAAAGCTTTTTCCACGTCAAAATCAACCCCTTGGATTTTGAGATTGAAATGAGCCGTCAGCACCGGTGGACTTTCCGGTAGCCCGATAAGTTGTTGATCGTGTACATAATACATGCCTAAACTTTCCTTTCCATTCAACCAATAAGGAGTGGAGTAGGAAAGGTTTTTCGGTAAATCGAGCTCGATATGGTTCGTAAAACCTATATTGTTTTCCAAGTTCTTGTCTAAGTTAAGTGCTTTATTCAATCCCGAAAAAGAAAGATTTTCCAGCTTTACGGAAATCCTGCTTCTATTTATGGCTTCAATCGAAATCGGTATTTTCTGTCCCGGTACGGCATTGGGGGCGTCGGTGGCTGCCTCTAGATAAATTCCCGCAGCAGCAAGGATTATTTTTTTGATTTCCTCAGATTTGACTTTGCGCCAATGTTCGTCTTCCAGATTTTGAATAAGCTTATAGGCCTCTATAAGTTGTGGAATACTTGCTGCCGGATCTTTGAAATTATAGTTTTTCTGAACCTCATTCAGAATATTTCCGATTTTCTCTCCTTTTTTCAGGCGGTTCCAACTCGTATCAATTCCCTCAAAAAGATTCTCCGGGTTTTTTGGAAAATCACCTTTTACCGGTTTAAGGTATTCCGACTCATTTCCCCGGCTTCCGGACACTCCGAACCCCTGAGATTTATGCTGACTGCGGCTATGAGCAGCAATTTCGGTGTTGGAAAGTCCTTGTAACGGAAAATAAACCCCGGCATTCAGGCGAGAATAATCGGATTTATCAACTTTTTCAAAATTTTCACGGCTTCCGAAAAACCACCATGAGGTGTTGAAATACAAGCGTTTGGGTTTCCATACCTTCACAAATTGAAGCTGATCGGAAAATTTTTTAGAATCCCCCGCAAGGTCAAAAGCCTCGGCACTCAGCATCGCCGATGAAGTGTGATGACCGTGGGTTTGACCGGCACTTTCGAGATCAAAACGGTTCACAATGACATCGGGTCGAAATTTTCGAATGGTCCAAACCACATCACTCAATACCTTTTTTTTGTCCCAAATTTCCAAGGTTTCTTCCGGAGTTTTCGAATAACCGAAATCATTGGCACGGGTGAAAAACTGGATTCCCCCGTCAATTTTTCTTGCTGAAAGTAATTCCTGGGTGCGAATTACGCCCAGGAGTTCTCGAATTTCAGGACCGATAAGGTTTTGTCCTCCGTCTCCACGTGTTAACGAAAGGTAAGCAGTACGAGCATTGATTTCATTAGAAAAATAAGAAATCAGCTGTGTGTTTTCATCATCGGGATGTGCCGCTACATATAAGACAGCACCCAAAAAATTGAGTTTCTCAATGGCTTGATATATCTCAGCACTGTCCCAACCGGTGGGCTGTTGTGAAAAACTATTTTGTAGGAAAAGAAATAGAAATAGAAAAGAAAAGATTCGGACTTTCATGGATTTTTTTTAGGAAAGCCCAAAGATAAAAAGTTTAAGGTTGCGGGTTTAGTTTCTTAAGCATTAATCCGAATAAGAAATATTTAAAGACTTAGTGTTTCGCTGATATTTCCGGTTGTTGCCTTTATTTTCATTTATAAATAGACCAAAAAATACCTTCCGATAGGTATTTTTAAACATTTTTTAACGTCATACCTTTGAGAAATTAATCAAAACAATTTATTATGAAAAATAAAATTTCAATTAGGATGAGGCTAATCATGCTTTTCATCCCACTCGTTTTTTTGCAACTGACCACAATCAGTTGTTCCGGTGATGACAGTGTGTCAGAAGAAATTGCGGATGATAATGAAAATAATGAGGATGAGGGGGAGGAAGAGAATGATGAAAACCAAGATAACACAACCGGGAAATATGTGTGGTGGACTTCAGAAGAGATAACAGTTGACGACGGAAATTACTGGGATGTAAGTTCCAACTTGGTATTTAATGGTAGAATATGGGACACACCCTACAAATATTCCGAGAATGGAGTTGATTGGGTGTCTATTCCGCCGGATGGTGTGACCACCCGTAAATTCGTGAATTTTTCGGGCAATTTTTGGACAGAAAGGACGTATACATCCTCCCAAATACTTACTTATACTGCGTTGTCGGGAGGGAGTACCCTTACAGTAAACAGTGCTACGAGCGGCATTTATCCAATTGCTGCCGGGGAAGATATGATGTTGGCGTGGCAAGGTGGCAGTACCGCCTACGCTCTGGTCAGTGATTATTTCCATGGGGGTAATGGAGATTTCAATTACGTAGTAAAAACCACTGATGGCGGGGCTACGTGGACTCCCGTTACCCATCAACCGCCACGATCCTCTGATCATAATTATTTTAGTAAAATTTATCTTATGGGCACACATCTGTATATTGTAGAAAAGAGAGCCCATAAAACTCCGGGCTATAATAGAATAAAGGTATACCACAGTGGCGACGGAGGATTAAGCGGTGGTTGGGAAATCTCCCCCGAAATTGAAGCTGAAGTCGGTGGAGGAGATTTCGAACTTCATCAGATTGGCGGGACAGGTGGCGATAAAATTTATGCAACCTTCAATGATGGCACTTATGGAGTGACTGTGATGACGCCGACGATTTCGTTTTCGCCTCTGGAATTTAAAAATGGATATAACCACGCAGGTAAAGTGCTAAATATAAGTGGTGACTCGGAAATACCAATTACGGTGATAGCCACTAAAATGAGTGGTGCTTACATTGCCGACCCCATAAGTAGAAAATACTATAATCCCAGTAGCGAAGGTCTAAATAAATTTTCGGGGGTGGGCGACAGCCGATTGGTAATTTTTGATGGTCATTTGGTTTGTGTTACGGCAGGTCGGGTGTATAAAACTCCCCTACCGTTGCAATTTCACGACACACCGGATTAGAATAAGCAGTTTCAGAAGTAGTTTAAGCTTTTGATTTAAAACAAATTAATTCGGCACTTCCATAAATAACATAAGCATTTGTCATTCAGCAAAATAAGTTGTATTTTTAACGAAACAAAACCC
>CAYPGZ010000078.1:0-8052 GCA_964410335.1 uncultured Flavobacteriaceae bacterium
TTGCTTTTTGCCTTTGCGATGTTTGCTTCGGCTTCTTCATTATTTGGAACTACTGACAAAATATAAATAGGACTCTCTGCCTTTTGTTCTTTTATAAGAATAGCAAATTCAAGAAGTTTGTCAAAATTCACAATATTGGCAATGGGCAATAAGATGTGTTCATTTTTGATCATGCCGTTTTCGGAAACATCTTCATTTTCTTGTTCGATTGCCACTAATTTGTTGGCGGCCTTTTCGGTTACAAAAGTGGAAACAATACAAGTGATGAGAATAAGAATGACCGTACCGTTTAAAATAGCTTCGCTAACGATGCCGGCATTAAATCCTACCAAAATTACTGCTAAGGTTGCCGCGGCACGAGAAGTACTAAGACCAAACATAAGGTTTCTTTCCACTTTGGTATAGCGAAATATCAATTGAGTAAACCATGCCGCACCAAATTTGGTAACGATGGCCACCAAGGTGAGTACCCCCGCGATTATCAGTGCTGTGGTGCCACTGAAAATAACGCGGATATCCACCAACATTCCTACAGAAATCAAGAAAAACGGAATGAAAAGTGAATTTCCGATGAATTCAATTCGGTTCATCAAAGCCGAAGAGTGTGGAATCAGAGGATTAATGGCCAATCCTGCAACAAACGCACCGATGATGGGTTCCAATCCGGCGAGTTCCGCCAAAAAACCCGATATGAATACTACGGTAAGTACAAAAATATAGTGAGAATGCCTCTCGTTTTCCATGGTTTTGAAAAACCAATTGGCAATTCGAGGAATTACTAAAAATAAAATTAACAGAAAGATTAGCGTGGAAATCCCCAAGCGAATCCAAAATTCCTGATTTAAACTTCCGTTTGCATTCTCAACGATAACAGCAAGCGTGGTTAGTACAGCGGCATCGGTCAGGATGGTTCCCCCCACAGTGACAGCCACCACTTGTTTTTTTGCTAATCCCAATCTGCTGATGATGGGATAGGCCACCAAGGTATGTGTGGCAAACATACTGGTGGTGAGAATACTTTCGTTAAAATCGAGTTGGAGTAAATAAAAACAAACCGGAAAGCCCACCAGCATGGGAACCATAAAAGTGAAGAAACCATAGGTAAGACTTCTGATCCGCGTAGATTTGAACTCATTCATGTCCAATTCCAGTCCCGCAATAAACATAATGTAGATTATCCCGATGGTCGAAAAGAGCTCGATGGCAGTACTTTCTTCGAGAAAACCCAGCCCATAAGGGCCAACGATAATACCCGAAATAATAAGCACAATAATGCCCGGGATTTTTATACGTCTAAAAAGTATCGGGGAAACGAGGATAATCAACAAAATAAGCGAAAATACCAATACGGGATTGGTGAAAGGAAGTTGAAACTCGTGGCTTAAAATCTCCAAGAATTTGTCCATATGCAGCCGGATTGCTCTGACCCGCTAAAATAGAAAAATGTTGGAAACTGAAGGGTTTGGAAAGAGAAAAGATTGATTATTTCTAATAAAGCCTTGAGTTTGAGTAAAAAAGCTTAATACTTTTTCCGATGATTTATTTTTTTTAAACCTTCTACGTTGAGGAGAGTCTTAATAAAGCATCTATACCGGTACCAAACATGACCCCTTTTTTTGCCCTGATTTTTAATGTTTTTCCCGAATATGGCTCTGCGGTGGTGTACACAAAAGCCTTAATCAGTTTCAAAATGACTAATTTGCGGAACATTCATGAAATTTTAAATCACTTCAATACGAAAACCCCTTCGGTGGGAATTAATTCTTTGTTATCTTGCAAAACTTTTTATTCAGTCTTTATTTTTGCTGATTTAAAAGATTGAATATTAAACCTTAAAATTTGAAATTTTGAATTTATACACCATCGAAGCCGGAAACTTTAAACTCGACGGCGGCGCCATGTTTGGCGTAGTACCAAAAACCATTTGGAACAGAACCAATCCCGCCGATGAAAACAACATGATCGATATGGCTGCCCGCTGTCTGTTGGTGGAAAATGGCGACAAGCTTATCCTGATAGACAACGGAATGGGCGATAAACAAAGCGATAAATTTTTTGGATACTACCATAGGTGGGGTGATCATTCCCTGAAATCTTCTCTGGAAAAAAAGGGATTTCATCCTGAGGACATCACCGATGTTTTTTTGACGCATCTTCATTTTGACCATTGCGGAGGAAGCGTGGATTGGAACAAAGACCGAACCGGTTATGAGCTTGCTTTCAAAAATGCACGGTATTGGACCAATGAAGAACATTGGGAGTGGGCAACAAATCCCAACGCCCGGGAAAAGGCATCTTTTCTCAAAGAAAATATAATGCCAATTCAAGAGAGTGGTCAGCTTCATTTTTTGAAACGCAAGGAAGGCTCACATTTCTATGATTATTTTGGTTTTGGCGTGCTTTTTGTCGATGGACACACCGAAAAACAGATGATTCCTCATATTCCTTACAAAGGAAAAACAGTGGTTTTTGCTGCGGATTTATTGCCCACGGCCGGGCATGTGCCTTTGCCTTATGTGATGGGATATGACACGCGCCCTCTAAAAACCCTCACCGAAAAAAAGGCTTTTTTGGATATAGCGGCAAAGGAAAATTTCTTTCTTTTGTTGGAACACGATGCCCATAACGAACTGATTACGGTAAAAGAAACTGAAAAAGGCGTTCGTTTGGATCAAAGTTTTAAATTTGACGAAATTTTTTAAACCCTGTTTGATGAAATATTAATCAAAATATAGATTTGAAATTAACATCCATTCAACCGAATAATTTATCAATTCGATTCTTTTAAAATAAATTAACTTCTAACAAATATCCTAATGAAATCAATTTTTTTAAAACCCGCCCTTTTTGTAGCAACAACGGGCCTTCTTCTAGCTTCCTGTGGAACACCGGGACTCAGCATTGATGCAGAGCCGATTACCATGGAAGGTGAACTGGTATTGAAAAATGCCGAACTCAACGATGACCAACTTAAAAATTGGACCAATGCCGATTTGGGAACAGACACCATACCCGGTATGAGTGTTGAAAAAGCGTACAGCGAAATTATTGATCCTTCACAAGTGGAAGGCAAAACCGTAATTGTGGCGGTATTGGACAGCGGAACCGATATCGAGCACGAAGATTTGGATGATGTACTTTGGGTGAATGAAGGGGAAATTCCAAACAATAATATCGATGACGATAATAACGGATATGTGGATGATATCCACGGATGGAATTTCTTGGGCGATATGGTAGGAGCCAATCTCAACTTTACACGAATCGTCAGGGAATTGAAACCTAAATATGAAGGAAAAGACGAGTCCGAAATCAGTCCTGAAAACATGGAGGAATACGAACTCTATCAAAGTGCAAAAGCAGAATGGGAAAAAGAATATGAACCCACAAAGCAACGCAAAGAGCAATTTGAAATGCTTGCAAACCGCTTGAATGAGGCGCATGCCAGCCTCTCTCAAAAAATCGGAAAAGAGGATTTCACCGTGGAAGAGCTTCAGGCAATGGAAGCCGATAACGACACCCTTCAGATGCAAAAAATGATGATGCTTTCGCTCTTGCAGCAAGCCGACGGAGGATATGCCGCCATTAAATCACAGATTGAGGGTGGGTTGGATTATTTTAATGATAAATTGGAATATCACCTCAACCTCGATTTCAAAGCACGTGAAATTACCGGCGATGATCACCATGATATTAATGACCTAAATTATGGCAACAACGATGTGGATGGACCGGAAGAAGACAAGAAAAATGCCAAGCACGGAACTCATGTTGCCGGGATTATTGCTGCTGAGCGAAACAACGGCATTGGAATGAACGGGGTGGCCAACAATGTAAAAATAATGGTTATTCGTGCTGTTCCCAACGGTGATGAATACGACAAAGATATCGCTCTTGGAATTCGCTATGCGGTGGATAACGGTGCCGATATCATCAATGCCAGTTTCGGAAAATCTTTCTCCAGCCATCCGGAATGGGTGCTCGATGCCTTAAAATATGCCGCAGAAAAAGACGTGTTGTTTGTGCATGCTGCCGGTAATGATGCTTTGAATTTGGATGAAAATCGCAATTATCCAAATGATCAATGGCCCGGTCAAACCGAAGAAGTAACCAATAATGTGCTCACCGTAGGAGCATTGAACCACAGGCTTGGTGAAGGTCTTGTTGCTCCTTTCTCCAATTATGGAGCAACAAATGTTGATGTTTTTGCTCCGGGAATGGAGTTTTATTCTACTACTCCGCTTAATGAATATGAGTTCTTGCAAGGAACTTCCATGGCTGCTCCTGCCGTTTCCGGAATTGCTGCGGTAATCCGTTCTTACTATCCGAAATTGAGTGCGCAGCAAGTGAAACAAATTATTATGAACAGCGGAATTCCAATCGATGCAAAAGTTTTGGTTCCCGGAGGAGAAGAGCAACTTGAAGATTTCAGCTCACTGTCTGTTTCCGGAAGAATTGCCAATTTGTACAATGCATTGATTATGGCAGACCAGATGTCAAAATAAATCCGAATAATATTAATCTTTAAAACTCAATTGATTTAGGTATGAAATACAAATGGAATTTACTGCTTGCAGTGCTTGTGATGGGATTTTCCACTTACGCGCAACGTCAAGGTTGTTATTGGCAACAACATGTCGATTACAAAATGGAAGTGGAGATGGACGTTGAAAATTTTCAATACGTTGGAACCCAAACCTTGGTTTACACCAACAATTCTCCTGACACACTGCAACGTGTTTTTTATCATTTGTATTTCAATGCCTTTCAACCGGGAAGTCAAATGGATGTGCGTTCCCGAACCATTGCCGATCCGGACAGCAGGGTGGGCGACCGCATATCCAAACTTTCTCCGGACGAGATTGGTTATTTGCGCGTGAATGATCTGACGCAAGATGGAAAAAAAGTGGCTTATGAAGAAGTAGGCACCATTCTCGAAGTAAATCTTTCCCAACCTATTCTCCCGGGAGAAAAGACTACTTTTAAAATGAAATTTGAAGGACAAGTGCCTGTTCAAATTCGCCGTGCCGGTAGAAATAACGAGGGAGGAATTGCACTTTCGATGTCGCAATGGTACCCCAAATTATCCGAATATGATTATGAAGGCTGGCATGCCACTCCTTATATCGGAAGAGAATTTCACGGGGTTTGGGGAGATTTTGATGTCAAAATCACTTTAGATAAATCGTATATTGTCGCTGCTTCGGGATATTTGCAAAATCCAAATGAAATAGGATACAACTATCAAGAAGAAGGGGTAAAGGTGAAACACAAAGGCAAAAAACTCACCTGGCATTTTATCGCACCCAAAGTACACGATTTCACATGGTCTGCCGATCCGGAATATATCCATGATAAATTCTTGGCCAAAGACGGCACCATGCTTCATTTCTTTTATAAAAACGATCCCGACATAATTGATAACTGGAAAAAACTTCAACCTGCAACCGAAAAAATGTTACTGTTTTTTAGTGATCAAATCGGACCTTATCCCTGGAAACAATACACCGTGGCTCAAGGAGGTGATGGCGGTATGGAATATGCCATGATGACCCTTATTACCGGAGGCCGAAATTTGGGAAGTTTGATGGGGGTTACGGCACATGAATTGGCTCATGCGTGGTTTCAACATTTGTTGGCGACCAACGAAACCAAACTCGAGTGGATGGATGAAGGTTTTACCACCTATATTTCCAGCTTGGCTATGGAAGAAATAACCAAAGATGATGAAAGTGCAAAAGAAGAACGAAAAAAACGTTCCTTCGAAAGTGCTTATAGAAATTATATCTTATTAGCCAACTCAGGTAGGGAACAACCCATGACCACCCACGCCGATCGTTATGAATTCAATATGGCTTATGGAATAACGGCCTACTCCAAAGGAGCCGTCTTTTTGGCACAATTAAATTATGTGATTGGAGAGGAAAACCTGTCCAAAAGCTTGAAACGGTATTACGATGAATGGCAGTTCAAACATCCTACTCCCAACGATTATATCCGCATCGCAGAAAAAGTTTCCGGTGCCGAATTGGATTGGTATCTCACTGATTTCACCCGAACCACAAATACCATTGATTACGGAATAAAATCGGTTGAAACCGAGGGAGAAAATACCAAAATAATTTTAGAAAGAATAGGTCTGATGCCGATGCCCATTGAGTTGATGGTTTCTTATAAGGATGGCACTCATGAACTCGTTTATATTCCTTTGACTATGATGAGATGGAAGAAACCGGTTGAATTTCTATATGAGGAATACAGTGGTTTTGGCGATAAATCGAATTTAAAACTCAGCATGAAAGACAGCTGGGGTTGGGCTTATCCCACTTATGAATTGGAATTGGAGCGACCGAAAAACGATATCCAAAAAATCGAAATTGATGCTACCGGTTTGATGGCGGATATAGAAAGAAGCAACAATACATGGCCGAAAGGTGCTGAGGAATAAACGAAGCATCACCGGTACTTTAAACAATACACCCCGCAGTTTTTTCTGGCGGGGTTTTTTTATATATTTTATATTGATTTTCCTTCCCAAACTTTCACTTGGAGAATAAATTTTACTAAAATTATTATGAAGCTTTGCCAAACTATCTTAAACAAAACCCAAAAATCCCTTAAACACTTTTTCTAGAATAAGCCTTCTGTCTATTTTTACTTTAGAAAGAGATTAGGCATGGAAAAAGAGACCATTCAGGAAATATCCCGTTTAGGAAAAGCTTCGATTTTAGAAATTCTCGAGGAACTGGAACGCGACGATAAAATCAATCGGAAGCTGCCCGGAGGAGGATTTTTGCACATCAGCAAGCCCTTGCCCTTTTTGGTTATTCACCGTCTGGAAAAAGAAGAAGAAATTAAGGATCCCGAGACGGTTCGCGTAGTCATTAGTGAAGCTGCTTATCTGTTAATTGGAGATGAGGATTTCAAAGGCTATCAACAGCTCATTTATGCCTTGGGCGAAAAATACTCCGTAAAGTTTAAGGCTTTCTTGTTTTTTGAAATTTATTCCGGAAAAACCGGCAGCAGAGATTTCAAGATAAAAGGACCTACCGATTTGTTGCCCTCCACCGTGAAAGTCTTAAAAAAAGAACTTGATAAAATCAAGTCGAAGTTTCTTCAACTGGGTTTAAATGTAGAGGTACATAACACGAAAAATCGCCATGAAAGAGGGAAAGAAGCCCTCTTGGATATAGATGAAATTCATCAAGTGGGTTGTTTGTTGCTCGGTCTTCAAATTCCCATGTTGCACCGAACCCGGGAAGGGGAGGAGTATCCCATATTTTTTAGGAATTTCAAAGATTTGCTCATAAAAGCAATTCACAAAACAATCTATGATTTCATTCGGGTTCAAACTTCTTCGGGGGTGAGCAGTTATATGGCTTTGGGAAGGAAATATCTCAAACCAAAAGTTTTTGAAATTGATCGAAAACTGACGGAAATAGAACGCTCTTTTCAGTTTTTGATGTTGATTTCTCCGGCAAATATTCGTCAAATCAAACAAGAGTTCTTTGAGAGTGGGTATAAAAAAGTACTTGATTACCACTATCGTTTGTTGCCCGTAGATCCGGATTTATTAAAGCGAAAACTCTATCATCTCAAAATTGAAAAAATTGATGATCCGGCTTTGTCTTTTCTTTTTCGTGAGAAACGGGAAGAGCTCGACCATCAAATCACCATGTTGAATGAACGCGGAATTCCGAATTTCTTTTACAACAGTGTTCGGCTTTATGGAACGGTGAAAACCAACTTGAAAAAAGTAGCAGAGTCGATTCTGACAGCGGTTCCCGAAGCAGTCGAAACCGAATCCGACAATCAGGTGAATTCCGCCGATTTTGCCGCTTTGGCAAGAAAAGAATTTGAATATTTTAGAAAACAAGACCCCAATTTTCAGAGTAAAATCCATATTAAAGACAACATACATACGTTGATGGTTTCACAAGGCGAGCTCTATATTCCTACAGATTACAAAATGAATCACGAGGAAGCCGATGCCTTGCTTCAACACGAGGTTGGAACTCATGTGTTGACCTATCACAATGGGATGCAGCAACC
>CAYPGZ010000079.1:0-3581 GCA_964410335.1 uncultured Flavobacteriaceae bacterium
TTTATTGATGGTGATAAGGCTCTCCTTTTAAAATCGTAAAAGCCCGATACAATTGCTCCACAAAAAACAAGCGCACCATTTGATGTGAAAAAGTCATTTTGGATAAGGATAATTTTTCATTCGCACGGCCATAAACCTCCTCCGAAAAACCATAAGGTCCCCCTACCACAAAGACCACACGTTTTTTTCCGCTGTTTAATTTTTTTTGAATGTTTTCGGCAAATTTTTGTGAGCTGTGCATATTTCCGTTTTCATCCAATAAAATCAATTCATCCGAAGGAATTATTTTTTTTAGAATCATTTCCCCTTCTTTTTGTTTCTGC
The DNA here is from genome assembly GCA_964410335.1 of uncultured Flavobacteriaceae bacterium. GTDB lineage: Bacteria > Bacteroidota > Bacteroidia > Flavobacteriales > Flavobacteriaceae > DASSWG01. Next base: position 324 of record CAYPGZ010000079.1, read on the forward strand.
TGATTTTCATCCAAAGCTTTGGTTTTTTTCAGGTCGGGAATACTTTCCAGTTCAAATTTGATGTAATGTTTCAGGCGTTTTGCATACGCATCAATCAAGGTTTGCAGCTGTTTGTCGTCCGTTTTTCCGATAAGGAGCAATTTAAAAACCATTTTTTTACGGTTTGTTTTCTTAAATTAGCAAAAATAATCATTCGGATTAAGGTTTGAAGAGCCATTTGAAATTGATGTCCCAGAATCCACTCCGACATAAAACTGAATCTGAAAAAATATGCCCTACACCGAAGAAATAGACCGAATTATCCGCAATGCCATCCGAGAGGATGTGGGCAACGGCGACCACAGTTCCTTGGCTTGTATTCCACCGGATGCAACCGGAAAAGCCAAGCTTTTAATTAAGGACAATGGGATTTTGGCGGGAGTTGATTTTGCCAAAAAGGTATTCGCCTATGTGGATAACGACCTAAAAACCGAAGTTTTTATCTCCGACGGCGAAAAAATGGAGAAAGGACAAGTTGCTTTTCATGTATGGGGCAAAAGTCAATCCATTTTAAAAGCTGAACGGCTGGTTTTGAACGGCATGCAGCGTATGAGTGCCATTGCCACTAAGACCCGAAAATTTGCGGAAGCCCTGTCCGGAACGGGAACAAAAATCCTGGATACCCGCAAAACTACGCCGGGGATTCGTGCTTTGGAAAAGTGGGCGGTTAAAATCGGTGGAGGCGAAAATCATCGCTTCGGACTTTTTGATATGATCATGCTGAAAGACAATCACCTGGATTTTGCAGGTGGGGTTGGACCGGCTATCGAAAAGACAAAAGCTTATTTGAAAGCTAACAAACTCGATTTGAAAATAATTGTCGAAGCACGAAATCTAAAAGAAATCGAGATGATTCTTGAAGCCGGAGAGGTGTATCGCATTTTGATTGATAACTTCAATTTTGAAGATACCAAAAAAGCGGTGGAATTGATTGACAAACGCTGTCAAACCGAATCTAGTGGTGGGATAACCCTGGAAACGGCACGAAAATATGCTGAATGCGGAGTGGATTATATTTCGAGTGGAGCCTTGACTCACTCTGTTTATAACCTCGATTTGAGCATGAAAGCTTTCTAGAAAATAGCCTTTTATGATAAAACGTCTAGAGGAAAGGCTCAAAAAAATCCCCGTTTTGGGCTGGATAACCCGAAAAAGCAAACAAATCATCCTTCCGGGGATGGACGGGTTGAGCCTTTATGATTTGTGGGAACTTTATACCGTGGGTATTGCCAAAGGAGCTTTTTCGACACGCGCCAGTGCCATTTCATTTGACTTTTTTATGGCGATTTTTCCTTTTCTGCTTTTCTTGCTGAACCTAATTCCTTTTATTTGGTTTATTGAAGATTTTCAATCTAAATTGATTGTTTTTATCGATCAATTATTACCGCCACAAACGACCGGTTTTTTTAATGATATGTTCTACGATATCGCCAATACCCCGCGAGCGGGACTTCTTTCCTTTGTTTTTTTGCTTTCCATATATTTAATGGCTAATGGAATTAATGGGATTTTTACCGGTTTTCGGTCTTCCTACCACACCCATGTTTTTAGGGGGTTTTGGCGGCAATATATTGTTGCTGTGGGAGTTTCCCTCATCGTGGCATTGTTGTTGTTGAGTACTGTGATAGCCACGGTTTACCTCACTTACACCATCGAAAACTTGCGTGAATATGGGGTTTTCCGGGATAGTGTGGGCTGGGTAAACGCTGCTCGCTATCTGGTTTTTGTGATTATGATTTATATCGGAGTGGCTACCCTTTATTTTTTTGGCACCCGGGAAGGAAGGAAATCAAAATTTTTTTCGGTTGGGGCCTTGTTTACCACTCTGCTGATAATGTTAACAACTTTTCTATTTGGGGTGTATATTACGAATTTCAGTTCCTATAATGAGCTTTACGGTTCAATAGGTGCTTTATTGATATTGATGGTTTATATTTGGATTAATGCAAACATACTTTTATTGGGTTTTGAACTGAATGCCGTCTTAACCCGAATGAGAGAAGGAATTAAAAAAGAAGAAGCTTTATAAGAAAAAATAGGTGCAAGGTAATGGGGGGTTAATGGTGATTTTATTAACACCAATCCTTATTTGAGAATAAAAACCAAGCATTATGAAAAATACCCTGTTGTTTTTTTTCATTGTTGGGACACTCCTCCCCTCTTTTGCACAGACCGAAATTGGAAATATTGTCTTGCCGAATCAGCAGACTTTTGGAAAACATACATTGATATTGAATGGTGCGGGAATTAAGGAAAAATGGTGGATGGATATGTTTGTGGGCGGGCTTTATCTTCCGACCAAATCGCAGGATGCCAAGGCGATATTGGAAAGTAAAAACCCCATTGCGGTGAAACTTCATATCGTTTCGAGTCTAATCAGCAGTAGTCGTCTGGTGGAAGCTATTGATGATGGATTTCAAAAATCAATGCAGGGAAATACGGCGGCGATAGAAAAAGAAATTGAGAATTTTAAAGCTTTTTTTCAAGAAAAGGTAAGTAAAAATGATGTTTTTGATTTTGTACATGAACCCGGTTTAGGCTTGGTGGTTTATAAAAATAACCGCCAGATAGGTCGTATGGCGAGTGAAGATTTTCGTGTAGCTTTTTTTAGAATGTGGCTTTCGGAAACCCCTGCGATGCCCGAAATGAAAGAAGCCATGTTGGGAGTGGCCGAAAAATAATACCTAATAAAAATGATTTTTTTAGTGAAACATAAAGTACAAAAAGCAGCCTGTATGGAATCCCGCACACGGCTTTTCCCCTATCTGCCTTCAATTTTTTTCCTTGCTTTTTTCCTATTTATTCTGCCGATAAATGCCCAAAGTGTCTTTGGAAAATGGAAAACCATAGATGAAAAGACGGGAAAAGCCGTCTCGATTGTGGAGATATATGAAAAAGAAGGAAAAGTCTATGGAGATATTATTCGCGTTTTAGACAAAAATAGCCGTGATTCTTTATGTACCCAATGTAAAGGAGAAAATAAAAATAAAAAAATTGAAGGCATGACCATCATCATGAATCTGGAAAAGGATGGACATTGCTTTGGAAAAGGAAGCATTCTCGATCCTAAAAGTGGAGAGGTTTATAAAGCCAAAATATGGTTGAATCCCGATAATCCTAATATTTTGAATGTGAGGGGATATATCGGATTGTTGTATCGGTCACAAAATTGGATACGGGTGGGCGGCTAGAGAGAAGAAGAAATATTTCAGGTGAACT
>CAYPGZ010000079.1:3681-8038 GCA_964410335.1 uncultured Flavobacteriaceae bacterium
ACTCCAAAATATTTCACATCAATCACATCGCCCACATTCACTACATCGGTCACGTTTTCTGTGCGTTTCCAGTCGAGTTCAGAAATATGCAATAAGACTTCGTTTCCGGGAGCATCAACATATTCCACCACAGCACCAAAATCCAGGATTTTAATGACTTTCACTTCATAAATGCTTCCTTTTTCGGGTTGGAAAGTGATGGCATCTATTTTACGAAGAACTTTGTCGATACCCTCTTGATCCACTCCCAAGATTTCCACAATCCCGGTTTTGTTTTCTTCATCTTCATTGATGACGATAGTGGTATGAGTTTCCTTTTGAAGTTCTTGAATATGCTTTCCTCCGGGCCCTATTACGCTTCCGATATATTCGGCAGGAATTACCACGCTAACCATTTTTGGAGCATGGGGCTTCACGCTGTCACGCGGCGTTTCGATGGATTCTGCCATTTTATCAAGAATATGTAATCTTCCTTCTTTGGCTTGCTTCAATGCATTCACAAGGATTTCGTAGGAAAGTCCTTTTACTTTAATATCCATCTGACAAGCGGTAATTCCATCCCGGGTTCCGGTAACTTTAAAATCCATGTCGCCCAAGTGGTCTTCATCACCCAGGATATCTGAAAGCACGGCATATTCATTTCCTTCAGAAATCAATCCCATAGCAATTCCGGATACGGGTTTTTTCAAATTCACCCCTGCATCCATCAACGCCATTGTTCCTGCACAAACGGTGGCCATTGAGGAGGAACCATTGGATTCCAAAATTTCGGAAACCACGCGAACCGTGTAAGGCCAATCTTCGGCAATCATTCCCTTGAGTGCTCTTTGTGCCAGATTTCCGTGCCCGATTTCACGGCGAGAAGTTCCTCTGATTGGGTAAGCTTCTCCTGTGGAAAAAGGAGGGAAATTATAATGCAAGTAAAACGTCTCTTCTCCTTGCAAAGTAGGCAAATCGACGATATTAGCTTCCCGAGAAGTTCCCAAAGTTACCGTTGCCAAGGCTTGAGTTTCTCCACGGGTAAAAATTGCAGAACCGTGTGTGGAGGGCAAGTAATCTATTTCAGTCCAAATGGGACGAATTTCGTCGGGTTTACGGCCGTCCAAACGGATTCCCTCTTTTAAAGTGAGATCACGAATAGCTTTTTTCTTAGTTTCTTTGAAATATCGGGAAACCAAGTCGCCGTTTTCTTCCAATTCTTCTTCGGAGAAAAGCGCTAGAACCTCTTCTTTTACTGCGTCAAAAGCTTCGGTGCGTTCATGCTTGCCCGATGCTGATTTAGCGATATCATAAATCTTTTGATAGGTCGCCTCATTTACTTTTTGCTGTATAGCCTCATCATTGCGCTCTTTTTCATATTCGCGCGTTTGCTTTCTTCCCACGGCATCGACCAAACGTATTTGGGCTTCGCATTGTTTTTTAATGTGTTCATGTGCAAACTTGATCGCTTCGGCCATTTCCTCTTCGGAGCATTCCTTCATCTCCCCTTCTACCATAGACACATTTTCCATGGAAGCTCCTACCATCAGGTCAATATCGGCTTCTTTAAGTTGAGCACGAGTGGGATTTACGATAAATTCCCCATTGATTCTGCCGACCCGCACTTCAGAAATCGGTGCTTCGAAAGGAATATCGGAAAGTTGAATTGCAGTGGAAGCCGCAAGTCCTGCCAAGGCATCCGGCATGACATTTTCGTCATGCGACATCAACTGCATCATTACTTGTGTTTCATATTTGTAATCATCAGGGAATAAAGGCCGCAATACGCGATCTACCAAGCGCATAGTGAGGATTTCCTCGTTGCTTGGACGAGCTTCCCGTTTAAAAAAGCCTCCGGGATAACGGCCCGCCGCAGCAAATTTTTCCCGATAGTCCACGGTGAGTGGAAAGAAGTCCATTGTGGTGGGTGTGTGAGAAGATACCACCGTGCAAAGCAACATGGCATTTCCCATTCGGACAACAACCGACCCATGAGCCTGTTTTGCCAATTTTCCGGTCTCGATGGAGATTTCTCTTCCGTCCCCTAAATCGATGACCTCTTTAAAAACTTTTGGAATCATAAATATCATTATTGAATTAATCAAAGGTCTTCCGTCTGTCTTGGACGGTCAAGGTTGTGTTGTGTGACCGATGAGAGTGGTTTATGAGTTGGTTAGTCGGATAGTTTGGAAGCAAAGAAAAAATAAAAAAGGGGCAAAAAGCCCCCTTTAAGATTTACTTTCTCAATTTCAATTCTTTGACGATGGCGCGATACCGTTCGATGTCTTTTTTCATCAAATAGTTGAGTAAGTTCCTGCGTTTACCCACCAAATGAACCAAAGCTCTTTCGGAGTTGAAGTCCTTTTGGTTATTTTTCAAGTGTTCTGAAATGTGGGCAATACGGGTAGTGAACAAAGCGATTTGTCCCTCAGCCGAGCCGGTGTCTTTTTCGCTCTTGCCGTGTTTGGCAAAGAGTTTTCCTTTTTCTTCTTTAGTCAAATACATGCCAATATTGTTTCAATGATTTTTATGTATGAAATGAGATTTTCTCATTCCGGTGGCAAAAGTAAGGATTTTTATATGAAATGAATCCAAGGAAAGGCGAATTATTTTTGAATCAGCTGTTTAAAAAAGTTGAGTTTATCAATTAAAACTTATTTTTGATTTTTTATTTATTTATCTCGCTTCCATTTTCACCACTAAAGAGTCGTTTTGGAGGTGAAAAAAGGGCTAACCCTCCTACTCCACAACAGGCAATCAAAATTGGTGTTCTCAACATTATAAATTTCTTTTCTTGCTCTCAATTGTTATGAATTCCGGTAAATAGTCAGGAGTACACCCCTTTGAAACCATTTGTCCTTTGTAAAGCCCTGTTTTTTCGCCAAGAGCTACACAACGGTTTCGGTGCTTTTTTTCATAAACTCCTATCCAACCTGTGGTGAAATTCATTGCCCATTGCACTTCAGGTTGTTCTTTTTCAATTTTCTTTTCAATTTTAGAAAGCAATTTTTCGCTGTCAGGTTGTGGCTGTCCTGTCCAACGCAAACGTGCCTGATAGTACCAATATGTTCTTCTCTTTAATGAAGATTGACTGTCTTCCCAACTTTCAATTAGAGCAATTGTCTTTTTGTCCTTGGTCAGTTGGTTTGCAAAAAACCAGTCAATGAGTTGAAGTTTCTCATTTTCGTTGTGTTGGTTAATGTCCGCTACTAAATTATCAACTACTTCTTCGGTTAGGAGTTTCTTGTCCATAATCAAGATTGCCAATAGTCGGGCAAAAAAATGCTCGGTTGACCAAAGCTCCATTGCAAGCCGGTGGTCTTTTTTAACTTCCTTTGCTATGGTTCGCAAGTCACCAAGTTTGGTATTCTTGTCACTGATTTGTTTCAGTATTTTTTCTGCTTTCGTTGAAAGTTTCATTTTAATATAGTTATTTGCTTAATGGCCGACTTTATGGGTGCTTGTAACGGTTAGTATATGAAAAGTAGGCGATTTCGAAGCTCGAAACTTTCAGCTAAGCACAAAGTCTGATATGAGCCAAAAGCCTTGATTTTACTACTGTTTCGCCTATTTTTTATATACATTGTTGTAGCACGTTTTTTTATTCATCAAGGTAATATTTTTGGTCCAATTATATTCATCCACAATATAAATCCTGATATTCCGCCAATCAATCCACTTAATATAAAAGTCAACCGTAAATTTTTAGGAACAATATTAAAAACAATGTAAACAGAAATTAAAAGTCCAATAACTCCTAAAAATATTGGAATTGTTCCTGACCAAAGGTTTAAGCCTATTGATATATTATATTCATCGCCACCGAACCAACTACCATTTGGTGATATTATTTCGGCACCAAATGAGTGGACGAGATTAAATATTTCCCTTAACCAAAAAAGTCCAAGAAAAACAGCGAGCCAATCAATTATCTTTAATCCTTTAATTTGGATAGGTTTCCTGCGTAGAAATAAAATGATTAGTCCGATAATTCCTGTTAAAATTGTTTGTAATGGTCCACCAATGGTTACATAAAGACTGTTGTTTGATTTTTCATTCCAATATCTTTTTTCTAAAATATTTTGATATTCTTCTGCTTTCTCTTTTACGTCAGCTGGCCACGATTTGTATTCCGTATTCCAATATTCTTTAGTTAGTTTCTTATAAGCTTCTAAATCTCCATCTTGTAAATATCCTTTTGGATAATAGTTCATACTTCCGTAATGCAAGCTAGTTTCATAACCAAAATATTTAGCAACAGCAATGTGTCCATATTCGTGACTTATTGTTCCAATTGCTGTACACAAGATGAAGACTATGGTCAGAATTAGCAGAGATTTTATGTTTATCGTAAAGTCCATTCAAATGTGCTACAACG
>CAYPGZ010000080.1:0-7915 GCA_964410335.1 uncultured Flavobacteriaceae bacterium
GCCAAAAAACAAGCCCGTATAGACAGTGGGCAGGATGTGTTGGTGGGCGTGAATAAATATCGATTGGAAAAGGAAGATCCTATTGAAACTTTGGAGGTGGAAAACGATCGCGTCCGGAAACAGCAAATAGAACGTTTAAAAAAAATAAAATCCGAGCGCGATGATATAAAAGTTGAAAAAGCTTTGCTAAATTTATCCCGAGCAGCAAAAGCTTCACTTTCGGGTGAAACCACCCCAAAAAATAATCTTTTGCAGCTCGCGGTTGAAGCTGCTCGCGAAAGAGCCACCTTGGGCGAAATCAGTGAAGCTTTGGCCGAAGTTTTTGGTCGACATAAGGCAGACATAAAATCCGTGCAAGGCGTGTACAGTAAAGCAATAAAACAAGATCCTTCTTTTGAAAAAGCCCGGAAAATGGCTGATAAGTTTGCCGAATCCGAAGGTCGTCGCCCGCGAATTATGATTGCCAAAATGGGACAAGACGGTCATGATCGTGGCGCAAAAGTAGTTGCTACCGGCTATGCTGATTTAGGTTTTGATGTGGACATCGGTCCTCTTTTTCAAACGCCAAAAGAAGCAGCAAAGCAAGCCGTGGAAAACGACGTGCATATTTTGGGAATTTCTTCTCTTGCCGCCGGGCATAAAACCCTCGTGCCACAAGTCATCGAAGAATTGAAAAATTATGGCCGGGAAGATATTATGGTCATTGTGGGCGGAGTCATCCCCACCAAGGATTACCAATATCTTTTTGACGCAGGAGCCGTTGCCGTATTCGGTCCGGGTACAAAAATAAGCGAAGCAGCAATCAAGATTTTGGAAGTTCTGATAGAAGAGTGATTCGAGATTATTTTAGGAATCCTGTTCTTCCATTCTCCTTAAATACTTCAATTTTATACTCCAATTTCATTCTTGGCAAAATAATTGTTTGATTTGTCTGTTAATGGGATAAATCAAAACTTTTATCACGCTTTTGTATTCAAAAAAAATCTTACAACCTTGAAAACACGTGTAAAAAATTTTTTCTTTTTGGGTTTCCTGTTGTTTTCATTTATAGGCAATTCACAAGAAATCAATCAATTTGATGACCAGGGAAGACGTCACGGGAAATGGATAAAAAAATTTGAAGGCACCGCAGACACCCGTTATGAAGGCGTTTTTTTCCACGGAAAGGAAACTGGAACATTTGAGTTTTATAATTATACCGAAAAAACTCCTCCTTCAGCAGATGCTCCGGCGGGAAAATCGAGTAAGCACTATCTTTTTGCCACGAAAACCTTCACGGAAAATTCAGATTTGGTGGAAGTAAAGTACTTTATTCCGGAAGGAAAAGTGCTTTCGAAAGGTCAGATGAAAGGAAAAGTTCGTGTGGGAAAATGGGTTTATTATCACCCCGGAACAGAAAAGGTGATGAAAGAAGAACACTATGAAAACGGGGTTTTGCATGGAAAACAAATCACCTATTTTGACAACGGCAATATCACCAAAACCGAAGAATTTGAACACGGCGAGTTGCACGGAGTTGTGAAAGTTTATAACCCTGATGGGAAATTGCGCCGCTATCTCACCTATGAAAACGGGGAGCTTAACGGGCCTGCAAAATTCTATGATGCTGACGGAAACCTCGTATCTGAAGGGAATTATAAAAATCACAAACAAATCGGAGAGTGGAAAACCTACGAAGAGGAAGCCACCGATTAACGCCTAATTTTTAATAACCCGCAAAATTAAAATTCAGCATTTCTCGAATTTTACGATAAAAACGAGGGAAATTTTCTTTGAATTCTTGAGGTGATTCAATAAAATTTTCCACCAAAACCGCCAAAAATTCATACTGATTTGTAAAGGCATAATCCCGAAAAAAACGGGAATCCAAGAGTTTTTTGCGTATTTCTTCGTCTTTGAGCAATCCTTCGAGTTTTTTGTTGGCGTCCAAAAAAATATTTGCGCCGGTACTCCTGTTTGTCCTACTATTTACTTGCAAAACGTGGGTGAATTCGTGAATTCCCAGATTGAGGTTATCTTTTCCGTTTTCGAAACCTTCTTTAAAATCCTTCCATGATAAAACCAAAACGTGCATCAACGGATTGAATTCCCCTTTGTGAATTTTTCCGGTGGTGTTGGAAGAAAATTCTTGAGGATAAAGAATTATTTTTTGCAGTATTCCCAAATAAAAATTTCGCATTCCAAAGGTCAACATTACTGCGGTGGCCGAAATCATATTTTTTACTTCCGTAGTTACCTCAAAACCGTCTCGCCCCTCGAAATTTTTATCTTCGCGGAATTTTATTACCCGATGCTGAAAATATAGGCGATGTCTTTTGGAGAGTTTCGAATAGAATGGAAAGTTTTTCAGGAGCTTTTCTTCTTCATCTTTTGGAAGACGTTTGGGGAAAAAGTAAAAATGAGTGTAAACCGGTTTGTTAAAAAAGATTACAAATATTGATTCCAGAGCTCTTATTCCAAAATAGATAATAATGGCAATTAGCGCAGCGGCGAGAAAAATATAAGGCAGCAGACTGGGTTCTTCGGTTTCCAATTTTACAAAAAATTACAACAACAAATAAACGGGTTTTTGTTCACAAAAACTGCTTTTGTGCAAAAGGGTTTATCTTCTGCTTTTAACTAACTTTGCAAATTCGAAAAAATGCTTTGAGTAAAAAATGAAAAAGCTTTGAATCAATCGCTTTTCAGGGCATGGTTTAAAAAACAAAAAAACACACGAAAATGTTCAATAAAAACATAAAACTTTTTCTGGCGGTGCTTTGCGTAGGTTTTGCTGTATATCAATTCACAGAGGATTATATCGGGAACGGGATTATGCTCATCCTTCTGGCCGGGATTTTTGTTTTCTTGTATTTTAAAAACGAAATGATTTTACTGGCATTTCTCCAGTTGCGGAAGCAGAATTTTGAAGGAGCAAAAAAATGGTTGGATAAAATCAAAAACCCGGAAACTGCCCTGACCAAAAAACAACAAGGTTACTACAATTATCTGCACGGGTTGATGCTGACTCAGAAAAATATTACTCAAGCCGAAAAATATTTCAAAAAGGCAATATCACTGGGACTTTCGATGAAATCTGATTTGGCGATGGCCAAATTAAACCTCGCCGGAATCGCCATGACCAAACGCCGAAAACGCGAAGCCCAAATGCTCCTGAAAGAAGCTCAAGGTCTCGATAAACACGGCATGCTGAAAGAACAAATCCAAATGATGAAACAGCAAATGAGAAGGTTTTAAACTTTAATAGATTGGTTGCAGTTTACGGTCAGGAATTGCCCTTAATTGGTTTCCTAATAGGGTATTGATTGGGAAGCAAATTACAGCAAGGGCGCCCACAACCTGAAAAAAGATTCTTTCCATTTTTTCCACCATGACCGGGTGAGCCAGCGGTCATAATCCAGAAGTTCGCAATCTTCAATATCTTTATTGAAAACTTCCACCAGTTCTTTGGCGATTTCCTTGTTATAAATCATGGCGTTGATTTCGAAATTGATTTCAAAACTGCGATAATCCAAATTGCAGGTACCGATGGTAGAATATAAATCATCAATAATCATGGTTTTGGCATGAATCATCCCTTTGCAGTAGCGATAAACTTCGATTCCGGATTCCATTAAATCCTGCAAATAAGACTCAGACGCAAATTTCAGGATAAACATATCATTTTCTTTTGGCACCAATAATTTCACCTTTACCCCACTTCTACTGGCCACTTTTAAAGCACTCAAAATCTGGTCATTAGGAACAAAATAGGGAGTGGTGATGTAAATATATTCTTCGGCAGAATTTATAGCCGAAAAAAGTGCCTCCATAATATTCGGAAAATCGGAATCGGGACCGCTGGCCGCAATTTGCACGGCTTTATCTCCTCGAGAATTTAAAACAGGAAAATATTGATCCTTGATTTCTATTTCGCTTTTAGAAACAAAATTCCAGTTCAACAAAAAATGCGTTTGCAGCGATTTTACGCAATTGCCTTCCAAACGAACATGAGTATCCCGCCAATATTTATAGTGTTTCGTGGGATTAATATATTCATCACTCACATTGATTCCCCCCGTATAACCGATTTTCCCATCGATTACGAGAATTTTCCTGTGATTCCGATAATTTAATCGACGCGTTAAATTAGGAAAACGCACCGGCATAAAAGAAAAAATCTCCACCCCACATTCCCGCATTTTGTCGCATGCAGCTTTGCTCACCTTGCTTGCCACATAATCATAGCTCACGCGAACTTCCACTCCTTGTCGGGCTTTTTGACAAAGTTTTTCTATTAGTTTTTTACCAATTTCATCTTCCGAATTAAAAATATAATACTCCACATGGATGTGGTGTTTTGCTGCTTGGATATCTTCAAAAAGACGTTCGAATTTCTTTTCTCCATTGATAAGAATCTCGACTTCGTTTCGGAAAGTGAGTGGTTTTTTTTGGTTGTTTTGGAGAAGTCTGACTTGTTTTACCTTTTCATCCAGGAATTGGTGTTCATATTCTTCCAATTTTTCATCCGATAACAGGAGCTTTTTTTCCCATTTTTTGATAGTCTTATCGTCAAAAATTGCTTTGCGCCTGAAAATTTTCTCTTTTCGATATTCTTGTCCGATAAAAAGATAGACCAATATCCCCACGAAAGGAAAGATCAACATGGTGAAGATATAGGAAAGGGTACTGACCGGGTTGCGGTTGCGACTGATGAGAAAAATTGACGCCACCAGCGCAACGATATAATATAAGGCCAGCAGGTAAGCCCAAATATTATTTTGAACGTTTTCCCACATTAAGGTTTAGAATAATAGCCCTCCAGAGGGATTTTTATTCGGTAGTTTTTTCCGGTTTTATTGACCAAATGATCTTCCCGAAGCCACGGATTATGTATCTTCAGGATTTTATAATTGATATCAAATTTTTTAGCAAAATCAGGAAAGCTGGTCACGGCAGTATCTACTTCCACAATTCTTGTAGGCACGAGTTTATAAAGGTCTTTTTCCTTAAAATTGAATCCATAAGCATGGGCATTTTCAAGAATTTCTTTTAAAGCCAAAATGCGGAAAACATAACGTCCGGTTTCCTCGTTCAGCAACATATCGTAATAGTCGTTGATTTTTTGGCGTTCCTGTTGAAAGGAAATTCCAAACATTCCGGCGTTGTAAGATGCGGCGGCCAGCGTCCAAGTGCCAAAACGTTCTTTGGCGTCTTTCAGGTATTTACAGGCAGCACGCGTGGATCGTTCGATGTGATAACGTTCATCCACATTTTTGTTTATTTCGAGTCCATATTCGATTCCGGTGCCTTCCATGATTTGCCAAAATCCGGTTGCACCCGCAGGCGAAACTGCTTGAGTCAACCCACTTTCTGCAATAGCTAAATATTTAAAATCATCGGGAACTCCTTCTTCCTTCAAAATAGGCTCGATCAAAGGAAAATATTTGTGAGCACGCTTAATCAGCAATAACCCATTGGATTGCCAATAAGTATTGACTAAAAGTTCGCGGTCCATTCGTTCACGGATATCGGGTTCGTTCAGGGGAACTTTCTCACCGGCAAAATCCATTTTCTCAGGAAGCGGCAAAGCGTAAACATTGTAATCCTTCACCCTGCTTAATGTGTCGTTTTCATGAATTTCATTTGTTTCGGAAACGGTGAATTTCTTCGGATTCATGCTCAGAATGAAGAGGGAAATCAAACCACAAACCCCAATCAATTTTGTGTTTTTCATGCTCAATAATTTTTGTTGAAAGTAATAAATTAAAATGAAATATCGAATGATATCAATCGAATATACAAGTTATTTATGAATTTTGAGAATTTAAAATTGCATACTCTACTCTTAAACGAAGCCGGAATTTATTATTTCTCAAACTCCTATAATTATTTTTCCCCGTAGTTCTTTTTGATAGATTCGGGACTTTTTATCAGCTGAGGAAGGTTTTTGTTGAACCAACGATAACGGTTTATAATCATAATGTGGGTTCCTTTTGGAACCGGAATACAAGTTTTGACATATTTTATGGGTAAAATAAAATCACGCTCTCCATGAATATGAATCAAGTCTCGTTTTGGTTCGTATTGATTCCAATTCAGAAGTTCCCGAAACGCCCAATCGAGATAACTTTTATCTTCTACTCCCAAATAGCGGCGATATAATCGTATGCGTTTGCGCACTACTTTTCCCAAGGGAAGTTTTGACAAAAATCCAAAATGCTTAATCAGGCCGGTAGGCAGTAAATGATAGATTCCGGTCTTTCTTGCAAACTTCATCCGTCTGGGAAATTCTTTCCAACTTTTTACGCTCGAAATAATTATAAGTTTTTGAGGATTTAGGAAATCCGCCATTTCCTGAATTAGCACACCTCCAAAGGAAACGCCCAGCAGCACACAGTTTTTATGCTTTACCTTTTGCGCCATGCGGCGGGCATAGTCCTGCAAGCTTTCCTTTTTAAAGGGCAATTCCCATTTCAACAAATGGATTTGAAATTCATCTTCCGGCAATCGAATATTTTCAAAAATATCAGTGCTGGCTGCCATTCCCGGCACACAATACACATGAATGATTTTGTTCTCTTCCCTCAATTTAACAATACTGATTGGTGAATGTAAAGTGAAAATCGTAAATTTACAACCAAAAAATCATCCGAATCGGTCTAAACGGACAATTTTTTATATTAAAAACTTAACCATCCCCCTATCAAATAGGAAGATTTAATCCCATGGAAACTCCACCCATCGAAATTACTGACAATAATTTCCTTCGTCAATATGAAGCCCGCCTTGAAGGGGAACTCGTACAAATTGAATATGTAGAGCAAGAGCGAAAACTTTTTATGACAAAGCTTATCATGAGCGATGAACTTAAAGAAAAAGGATTTTTAGAACCTTTTATCAAAGCGGTCCTCGAGGAAGTCAAAAAAAAGAACACCACGGTGATGCCCACCAGTCCGGAAATCGCCAAATTCTTCAAAAAACACCGGGAATATAAAGATATGCTCCCGACCGGAATCAATATTTAGTCTCCAAAAATCTTTTTAAGCAACCCGCTTCTCGAAAGATAAAAGAGGTTTTTCAGGTAATCACCCTACAAGGGCTTCCAATTTCCGGGAAATATTTTCTTTTCTTTTTGATTCTTCTTCCGCAAACTCAATCCGCATCAGACCATCTTTATCGATGGAGGTGAGTTTTATTTTGTGCAGCGTATTGACATATTCAGGATTCCACGGCATTTTTACTTTGACATAGTTTTCAGTAAAACCATGAATATATCCTGATTTGTTTTCTCCTTCAAACAAAACCGTTTTGGTTTTTCCTATTTGGCTTTCATAAAAAGCCCGGCGTTTTTTGGCCGAAAGCCCGCGCAACATTTTGCTGCGCTTTTTCCGAACTTTCATCGGGACCACGCCATCCATTTCCGCGGCCAAAGTATTGTCCCGTTCGGAATAGGTGAAAACGTGCAAATAGGAAATGTCCAACTCATTAAGAAAATGATAGGTTTCCAAAAACAAATCGTCCGTTTCTCCGGGAAAACCGACAATCACGTCTACTCCAATGCACGCATCGGGCATTTTTTGTTTGATTTGTTCGACACGATCCACATATAATTCCCGCAAGTATCGGCGGCGCATTTTTTTCAGCAACGTGTTGCTCCCGCTTTGCAAGGGAATATGAAAATGTGGAACAAAGGTTCTGCTCTGCGCTACAAAATCGATGGTTTCGTTTTTCAGCAAATTCGGTTCAATGGAAGAAATGCGCAACCGTTCGATGCCTTCCACGTCATCCAAGGCTTTTACCAAGTCCAAAAAAGTGTGCTCGTGTTTTTTGTTGCCAAACTCGCCTTTGCCGTAATCGCCGATGTTCACGCCCGTCAACACAATTTCCTTGATGCCTTGCGCGGAAATTTCGGCGGCGTTTTTCAGTACATTTT
>CAYPGZ010000081.1:0-5802 GCA_964410335.1 uncultured Flavobacteriaceae bacterium
ACCATATACGCCGAAGGGCAGCGGCGTTACATCGAAACTTTTTCGGCTTATGCCCGACAATTTTTGGGTGGCTTGGAACGCCCCGATGTGGATAAAATCGATGGCCTCTCGCCCGTTATTGCCATCGAACAAAAAACCACGGGAAAAAGTCCGCGCAGTACCGTCGGCACCATCACCGAAGTTTATGATTTTCTGCGATTGCTCTTTGCCAAAGCCGGCGATGCCTATAGCTATAACACGGGTGAAAAAATGGTGAATTATAGCGATGAGCAGATCCTTAAACTTATTATCGAAGGTTTTGAGGGAAAAAAAATAAATATCCTCGCTCCCGTCATCCGTTCCCGAAAAGGACATTATCGGGAACTTTTCCAACAAATTGCGAAAAAAGGCTTCGTAAAAGTTCGTGTGGACAATGAAATTCTGGACTTAACCCCCGGAATGAAGCTCGATCGATACAAAATTCACGATATCGAAATCGTAATCGACCGTTTGAAAATCGATAAGGCTGCTGAACTTGACAAACGCCTGGCGGAAAGTATAAAAACGGCTCTGTATCACGGCGACGGAATCCTGATGATTTTAGAACAAGAAGGTGGAGAAGTACGCTATTTCAGCCGCAACTTGATGTGTCCGAGTACGGGAATTTCTTATCCTAAACCCGAACCCAACAATTTTTCCTTCAACTCTCCAAAAGGGGCTTGCCCGCATTGCAATGGAATCGGAAAAGTGCATGTGGTAAACCGCCAAAAGATTATCCCCGATCCGTCAAAATCGATTAAGGGCGGCGGACTGGCTCCCTATGAGCAAAAGAAAAACAATTGGATTTTAAACCAGTTGGAGGCCATTGCAAAAGCTTATGATTTTAAACTATCGGATCCCATTTCCAAAATTCCGGAAGAAGCTTTAGAAATCATTCTGTATGGGGGCAACAAGAAATTTGATGTTTCCTCCAAAACTCTGGGTGTCACGCGTACGTACAAAATCGATTTTGAAGGAATTGCTTCTTTTATCGAAAGTACTTATCAGCATAATGATTCCTATTCTCTTCGACGTTGGGCTAAAGATTTTATGGACAAAGTGGATTGCCCGGAATGTAACGGCACTCGTTTAAAAAAAGAATCACTTTATTTTAAAATCAATGGGTTGAATATCGCCGAACTTTCGGATATGGATATTTTGGAGTTAAAAGCCTGGTTTGCGGATTTGCCCAAAAAACTACATAAAAATCAGAAGATAATAGCCGAAGAAATCATCAAGGAAATCTCGGTTAGACTTCAATTTTTGGTTGATGTCGGCCTCACCTACCTCTCGCTGGGTCGGGGTTCGAAAACGCTTTCGGGCGGGGAAGCTCAACGCATTCGCCTGGCCACACAAATCGGCTCGCAACTGGTGGGTGTGCTGTATATTTTGGACGAACCCAGCATCGGTCTTCACCAACGGGACAACGAAAAACTTATCAATTCGCTGATGTCACTTCGCGATGTGGGAAACTCCGTCATCGTGGTCGAACACGACAAAGAAATGATCGAACGGGCAGATTATGTCATCGACATAGGACCACATGCCGGAAAAAACGGCGGCGAAATCATCAGTCACGGCACCCCCGAAGAAATTTTAAAACACAACACCATCACCGCTTCCTACCTGAATGGAAGCATGGAAATCGAAGTTCCGAAAAAACGCAGAAAAGGCAACGGCAAATTTCTCGAGCTAAAAGGCGCAGCAGGCAACAATTTAAAAAAAGTTTCCGTGAAATTCCCGTTGGGCAAAATGATTGCGGTCACCGGCGTTTCAGGAAGCGGAAAATCGACTCTGATCAACGAGACCCTTTATCCTATTCTCAATAATTATTATTTCAACGGCGTAAAAAAACCCATGCCTTACAAAAGTATCAAAGGCCTGGAACATATCGATAAAGTCATTGATATCGACCAATCGCCGATCGGAAGAACTCCACGATCAAACCCGGCAACTTACACCGGAGTCTTTTCTGAAATCCGCAGCCTTTTTGCCAAAACACCCGAAGCCATGATCCGTGGATACAAACCGGGGCGATTTAGCTTCAATGTAAAAGGGGGACGCTGCGAAACCTGTCGCGGCGGGGGTTTGCGGGTTATCGAAATGAATTTTTTGCCCGATGTGTATGTGGATTGCGAAACCTGTCAGGGAAAACGTTTTAACCGGGAAACCTTGGAAATCCGATATAAAGGAAAATCCATTAGTGACGTCCTGGAAATGACCATCGAGGAAGCTACTGCTTTTTTTGAGCATATCCCCAAAATCTATCGGAAACTAAAAACCATCCAGGATGTGGGCTTGGGATATATTACCCTCGGCCAGCAAAGTACCACGCTTTCCGGAGGGGAGGCGCAACGCGTGAAACTGGCTTCCGAACTTTCAAAACGCGACACCGGAAATACTTTTTATATCCTGGATGAACCCACAACAGGATTGCATTTTGAAGATATACGCGTGTTGATGGATGTACTGAATAAATTGGTGAATAAAGGCAATACCGTGCTTATCATCGAACACAATCTGGATGTCATCAAACTCGCCGACCACATTATCGATATCGGTCCCGAAGGCGGAAAAAAAGGCGGAAAAATAATCGCTGAAGGAACTCCCGAAGAAATTGTGAAAATTGGAAAAGGATATACGGCAGGGTTTTTAGAAAAAGAATTGAAATGATTCTTTCGGCTAAATTCCAAAAATTAGAAATGCCGCTGAAACGGGGGATTTAAAGTTTGTTTAAATCGATTTTAATCAAATTATTTTATCTTAGCCCTAAATCAAAGTAATTCGCCTGAATATCTCTGCGCTTTTGTAGGGTTGAATGACTTCCCTTTGAGGGAAAATTTTCTATATCAAAATCCCGGTGGGATACTTTCGGTTTTTAATAAAAATCAAATTTAAACCTTCTTCGGAAAGCTTTTCAAAGGAAGAGTTCATGGAAAAATATGGTTTATAAAAGACATAAAGATTAATTCGCAACTATGCAGAAAGAACAATTGAAGGCCTGGAACGAAATCAAAGCAAACGACAGTTGGGCCCTTTTTAAAATCATGGGCGAATTTGTTCATGGCTATGAACGAATGAGTCAAATCGGGCCTTGTGTTTCTATTTTTGGTTCGGCACGCACCAAACCCGAGCATAAATACTATACCCTTGCGGTGGAAATCGCCGAAAAAATTGTGAAACACGGATATGGCGTCATTACCGGCGGAGGACCGGGAATCATGGAAGCGGCAAACAAAGGAGCGCACCTTGCCGGCGGAACTTCAGTGGGACTCAATATCAACTTGCCGTTTGAACAGCATCATAATCCCTACATCGACAAGGATAAAAATCTGGATTTTCAGTATTTCTTTGTGCGAAAGGTGATGTTTGTAAAATACGCCCAAGCTTTTGTGGTCCTCCCGGGCGGCTTCGGCACTTTGGATGAATTTTTTGAAGCCGTAACGCTTATCCAAACCCATAAAATCGATAAATTTCCTATTATTCTCGTGGGCTCGGAATTTTGGAACGGTCTGCTCGAGTGGTGCAAAACCACTTTGCTCGACAGTTTTCAAAATATCCATGCCGAGGATATGGATTTGGTACAATTGGTGGATACCTCGGAGGAAGTCATCGAAATCCTGGATGAATTCTATAAGGAATTCAATCTGAGTCCGAATTTCTGATGGAATGGAAGGATAAGGATTTTTATACTCCCTCAAATTTGATTAGGATAAAACCTGAATTTCCCTATCTTTACTGGCTTTGGAAGTCGAGTTGTTTAAAATATAAAACAGCGCAACTCGTTTAAGAATATAAAATCGGGCAATTCAAAGCTCAAGTAAGCTTTTCTTTCAAAAGGGTTTTAAAAAAAATTAGCCGGATGAACCGAATTTTGTTGTGTGTTTTCTTTGTCCTGACTGCAATTTCGGCTCAATCACAAAACTGGGGACGGCTTTATTCCGATTTATCTTCCCTTCACGAAAAAGCGAAAATTTCGATTCAGGCAGAATTGGATATTGAAAAAAACACTCTGGAAATCCAGCAGCAAATCCTCTATCACAACTTTTCTAATGACACCTTAAAATATATTTATCTCAACGATTGGGCCAATGCTTTTAGCTCCAAAAACACCCCTCTGGCCGAGCGTTTTGCAGAAAATTATCGCCGTCGATTTCATTTTGCCAAAGATTGGGAACGCGGCTATACTCAAGTAGATTATATTTCTCATAAGGGAGAAAAGCTGAGTTGGATGCGTCCCGAAAATCATCCCGATATCATCCACCTGGAACTCGAAAAACCTCTTTTGCCTTTTGAAAGCCGAACTTTTGATTTATCCTATCGGATAAAAATTCCTTCTGCCGATTTTACGCGTTGGGGCTATGAAACCACTTCTTCACGACCACCGGTCAAAAACTATAAACTCCGCTACTGGAATCTTGTACCCGCAGTTTATAAAAACGGAGAATGGCAGATTTATAGCCACAAAAATCTGGGAGATTTGTTTGTCCCCCCTATGGAGGTTTCGGTTTCGATGAACCTTCCGGCGAATTACAGCTTGATTTCAACCTTGCACGAAATAAATACTGAATATATCTCGACAAGAAAAATCATACACCTGCAAGGAAAAAATCAAACCTTAATGCCGCTCTATTTGACGGTGGCTCCAACTTATCCCTTCGAGACAATTCATACCCCCTCGGTGGAGGTGCTTACCAATTTAAAAGATGCCGGGTTGTCCGAGAAACGCAAAAATGATATTATCAGCAGGATTATTAATTTTTTGGAAACGCGTTTGGGAGAATATCCTTTTGATAAAATGTTGATTACGCGCGAAGATTATTTGGCGAGCCCCGTGTATGGCTTAAACCAACTTCCCAATTTTATTCGGCCTTTTCCCGATGGTTTTCAGTATGATATCAAACAAATGAAAACCATAACCCATGTTTTTCTTGAGAAGAGTTTACAGCTAAATCCCAGAAAGGAAAAATGGCTTGCCGATGCCATTCAAATCTCGTTGATGATGGATTATGTGGATACTTTTTATCCCGACATGAAACTTTTGGGAAGCCTGAGCGATTGGTTTATTATCAAATGGTTTCACCTTGCCGATTTGGGTTTCAATGAGCAATATTCTTTCCTTTATATGAATATGCCGCGGTTGAATCTGGATCAGCCGCTTTCGATGTCACGGGATTCGCTTATCAAATACAACGAAAATATCGGAAGTCCCTACAAAGCCGGAGTCGGATTTAAATATTTGGAAGATTTTCTTGAAGATGAAAGTGTGCGGAAATCCATTAAAGAGTTTTATGAAACCTATCGACTGCAACCCGCCGGAGAAGAGGAATTCAAGTCGATTTTGAAAAAAAATTCCTCCAAAGAGGTTTCTTGGTTTTTTGAGGATTATGTGCACACCAATAAAAAAATCGATTTTACCATAAAAAAAGTAGAAACCCGGGGAGATTCCCTGCGGGTAAGTATTAAAAACAAATCCAAAAGCGGTTTGCCCGTTTCTCTTTACGGGTTAAACGACGGAAAAGTCGTTTCAAAAACTTGGGTGGAAAATATCAGAGACCTTAAAACCGTCACTATTGCCGCAGACAGTGTGGAGCGGGTGGCTTTGAATTATGAAGGAATTATTCCCGAAATCAACCAACGCAATAATCACAAAAGAGTCACTACTTTTTTGAACAAGCCTTTTCAGCCGCGCTTGTTGTTGGATGTGGAGGATCCGCATTACAGCCAAGTGTATATTATTCCTGAGTTTTCCTATAACTTATACGATGGAGTGGCAATTGGGCC